>JAGVPN010000208.1 GCA_020052215.1 Syntrophobacterales bacterium | reverse complement strand
TATCGCCATGGTCACCGGGCCCGAGGCTTTACAAGACCTCCTCTGGGGGCCGGACGGGGCCGGCGGCGCCTTCAACCACCGCAAGGTCTTCATCAACATGAGTTCGGTGTCCCCCGGCTACACCCGGGAGCTGGCCCGGGAGCTGGAACCCACCGGGGTCACCTTCATCGACGCCCCGGTGTCCGGCACCAAGAAGCCGGCGGAGGACGGCGCCCTCATCATCCTGGCCGGCGGTCCCCAGGACAAGGTGGCCGAGCTTTCGCCGGTGTTCCTGGCCATGGGCAAAAAGGTGGTCTACTGCGGCGCCGCCGGCCAGGGCGCCATGATGAAGATGTGCATCAATCTGCTCCTGGGCCTGATGATGGAAGGGTTTGCCGAGGTCCTGAACTTCGGCCGTCTCGGGGGGCTGTCCCTGGAGGCCATGCTGGACACGGTCTTCTCGGGTCCCCTCAACTGCGGCATGTTCCAGGTGAAGGCCCCCAACCTCCAGCATAACACCTATCCCGCGGCCTTTCCCCTGAAGCACATGACCAAAGACGCCAAGTTCATCGTGGACACGGCCTTTGAGCTGGGGGCGCCGGCGCCCGTGGCTCAAACCATCCTCCACCTCTTTCGCGCCGGGGTGGCCCAGGGCTGGGGCGATGAGGACGTGAGCGCCATCGCCAAAGTGCTGGAGCACTTGAACCCCAAAGCTTGAGTTGGCGGGGAGAGGGGCAGGGCCAGCCTGCCTCTCCCCGCCTCCCGGCTTCCGCCCTGCCCGGGCGCGGCCTGATACCAAGTTGCAATCAAACAGGTGGCATAGGCGTCTCGCCTGTGCAGACGCAGGCCAAAGCCTGCAGCTACAATAAATAACCTTTTGAACGCAAATCGGCCGGAGAAACCACCCCGCGGTGCCCCCGGGCCAGCCGCGGCCCAAATTTTATCCCGCCATTCTTAAGCTTTTCCGGCAAAATTCCGATGATGCTAAACAGGCAAAGAGGCGATGCCGGGTTGCCGGGGAAAAAGTCGCTGGCTTAGGGGACGGAAGGGCGCCATGGATGGCGCCCCAGGGCTTGCTGCCTCACGGCCCTCCCTGAGGCCCCAGCTTTTTTGACGGCAGTCCGGTATGGCCCCGGATTGCGGCTGGCCACCGGGCCGGGGCGGCGCCTGGCGGGCCGGGCCAGGGAGGGTAAGGACGCGATGACCGAAATCTCGGTGAAGACCAAGTTGTGGGGCCTGATCGCCATCATGCTCCTGTTGATCATCAGTGTGGGGGCCGTAGGCTTCATGACCCTGTACCGGGGGGCGGCTACCCTCACAGAACTTGTCGACCAGGATGAGGCCTTACAAAACCTGACCGGCAGGGTCCATCTCAATATTATTCAACTGCGCCGGTTCGAGAAAGACTACTTTTTGAATATCGGCAATCCCGAAAAACAGCAGGAGTACCTGAAGAAGTACCAGGAGATCGATGCCGCCATGCCGCAGATGATGGGTAACCTGGCGGAGCTGGCCCGGGCGGATGTCCACCTGTCCCAAGATCTCCGGGCCAAGGCGGCGGCCCTGCCCGCCCTCTACGCCGACTACCGGAACGGCTTTTACGATACCGTCCGCCGGCTTAAGGCCGACCCCAACCTGACGCCCCAGCAGGCCAACGCCCTCATGGCCAAAGTTAAGGCCGACATCCCCGTCCTGGAAGCGGATATGGCGGCGGTGGC
Source organism: Syntrophobacterales bacterium (assembly GCA_020052215.1). GTDB lineage: Bacteria > Desulfobacterota > Desulfobaccia > Desulfobaccales > 0-14-0-80-60-11 > 0-14-0-80-60-11. Next base: position 4,507 of record JAGVPN010000208.1, on the reverse strand, counting down.
TGAGGCCGTCGACCGGATGGAGATTAGCGTCTCGGCCCAGGCCGTCAAGCGCGCCCAAGAGGCCCGGAGGGTGATCGCCGTGGTGGTCCTGGCCGCCTTCGTGCTGGCCAGCCTGTTGGGCGCGGCCCTGGGCCGTTCCATCCACCGGGCCATCTTCCGGGAAGGCTTCCGCCGCATGGCCCACCGGGTATGAGGGGGAAACTGCCGGAAGGCAAGGCGGTTCTCAAACAAAATAAGCCAGCTGAGTTGTCGCCTTATCCATACTTCCCAGTAATGTAGTCCTCCGTCCGGGAGTCCTGGGGCCGGGTGAAGATCTCGCCGGTGGGGCCGAGTTCGATGAGTTCCCCCAGGTACATGAAGCCCGAGAGGTCCGAGGCCCGGGCCGCCTGCTGCATGTTGTGGGTGACGATGATGATGGTGTAGTTCTTTTTGAGCTCCTGCATGAGCTCCTCGATCCTCAGGGTGGCCATGGGGTCCAGGGCCGAGCAGGGCTCGTCCATCAGCAGGATCTCGGGCGACACCGCCAACAGGCGGGCGATGCACAGGCGCTGCTGCTGCTCTTCGGTGAGCGACAGGGCGGAGGTCTTGAGGCGGTCCTTGACTTCGTCCCACATCTGCACCCCGGTGAGGGCGCGCCCCAGGATCTCTTCCAGTTCGGCTTTGGGGGGACGCCCGTGGAGGCGGGGGCCGTAGACCACGTTGTCGTAGATGGACAGGGGAAAGGGGTTGGGGCGCTGGAAGACCATGCCCACTTTTTTGCGCAGCTCGGTGAGGACCACGTCGGGGCCGAAGATGTCCTGGCCGTCGATGAGAACCTGGCCCTCAATCCGCACCCCCTCGATGAGGTCGTTCATGCGGTTGAGGGTGCGCAGCAGGGTGGATTTGCCGCAGCCCGAGGGCCCGATGAGCGCGGTGATGGCCTGCCGGGGAAAAGTGGCGTCGATATCCTTCAGGGCCTGAAAGGTCCCGTAGAACAGATTCAGGCGCCGGAGCACAATTATGTCCGGCGACGAAGCGCCATTATCCGAAACGGCCGGAAATATAGTCATCAGTCTTTTGGTCGGCGGGGACGGTGAAAACCTGCTTGGTGTCCCCGATCTCGATAATGTGGCCCATCAACAGAAAAGCCACCCGGTCGGTGGCCCGGGCAATCTGCTTGGTGTTATTGCTCACCAGCACGATAGTATAATCATTTTTGAGCTGGAGCAAGGTCGCCTCGATTTTGGCGGTGGAAATGGGGTCTAAACCGCTGGTCGGTTCGTCCAGCAGGATCACTTCGGGCTCCATGGCCAGGGTGCGGGCCAGACACAGCCGCTGCTGCTGGCCGCCGGAGAGTTTTAAGGCCGACTCCTGGAGCCGGTCCTTGACTTCGCCCCAGAGCTGCGCCGCCTTGAGGCTGGCCTCCACCACTTCGTCCAAGGCATTCCGGCCCTTTTTCCCGGCCAGGCGGGGGGCCAGGGCCAGGTTCTCGTAAATGGAGCGGGGCAGCGGCGTGGGACGGCTAAGCACCAACCCCACCCGCCGCCGCAATCCCACCACATCGCAGTCCGGGGCCAGGATATCTTCCCCATCCAGCCAGACCCCACCCGTCATCCGGACCCCGACAATCAGATCGCACATGCGGTTCAAGACCCGGAGGAGAGTGCTTTTGCCGCTCTTGGCCGGCCCCATCAGACCGAAGATCTCCTGGGGCTGGATGGCCAGGGTGACCCCATCCAGGGCCTGGAAGTCGCCGAAGAAGAAGGACAGGTCCTCGATCCGGATTTTGATCTCAGATTCTTGGGTCATAAGAGCTATCAGCCGTCAGCTTTCCGCAAAAAAACCAGATTGGCCAGGTGTAGCACCAGGTATTTTTCTAAAGCCTGGGGCGACAATTTCTGAAATTGACCAACCACCACATAATTTCTTGCCCCCATTTCAGCCATACCTCTTCATCAGCCGCTGCATCAGGGTATAGGCCGCAATATTGATCAACAGGATGGAAATCACCAAAACCGCGGCGGTGCCGTAGGCGTTGGGCATGGAGATGCCTTCCCGGGCCAGGATGTAGAAGTGCACCGCCATGGTGCGGCCGGAATCGAACACCGACACGGGGGTGCGCAGCGCCGCCCCGGCGGTGAACAACAGCACCGCGGTCTCCCCCAGGGACCGGCCGATGCTCAGCATGATGCCGGTGGTGATCCCCGGCAGGGCGCTGGGGAGCACGATGCGGGTGACGGTCTGCCACTGGCTCATGCCCAGGGAATAACAGGCGGTGCGGTAATCCTGGGGTACGGCCTTGATGGCCTCCTCCGAGGTGCGGATGATGATGGGCAGCACCATGATGGCCAGGGTAAGGGCGCCGGACAGCACCGACCAGCCTAACCCCAGCTTCAAGACGAACAGGACGAAGCCGAACAGCCCCAGGATGATGGAGGGCACCCCCGCCAGGCATTCGGACCCGAAACGGATGATCCGGGTGGCCCAACCTTCCCGGGTGTATTCCGTCAGGTAAATGGCGGTCCCCACTCCCAGGGGGGAGGCCAGCAAAATGGCCAGCAGGGTGATGTAGGCGGTGGCCACGATGGTGGGGAAGATGCCGCCGGCCCGGCCCATGTCGGTGGAATCCTGGGAGAGAAACGCCCAGGTGACCTGGGGCAGACCCTTGACGGCAATATCCACAATGATAAAGATGAGGATCAGCAGGGTGACGCCGGTAAGGGTCCAGAGGAGCGTTTTTACCAGGCGTTGGCTGAGGTGGGGGTCGAGTCGCACGAACTTATACCATTTTGCCTTTTAAATGCTGCCGATAAATTATCTAACTTAGCGATATTGCATTTTTTTAACCTAAAACCCAGAACCCAAAACCCAAAACCTTCCTTACCTACCTCCGCCGGGCGATGAGGGTGGCGCTTAAATTCAGGATCATGATGATGATGAACAGCACGATGCCGGTGGCGAACAGGGCCTCCCGGTGGCGGCCGGCGGCGTAGCTCAGCTCCAGGGCGATATTGCTGGTCAGGGTGCGCACCGGGTCCAGAATGGAGGTGGGGATTTGCAGGGCGTTGCCGGCCACCATAATCACCGCCATGGTCTCCCCGATGGCCCGGCCCATCCCGAGAATGATGGCGGTGATGATGCCGGAGGAGGCCGCGGGCAGCACCACCCGGCGAACCGTCTGCCAGCGGGTGGCCCCCAGGGCCAGGGAGCCGTCCCGGTAGAGGTCCGGCACCGCAGTGAGGGCGTCGATGGAGATGCTGATGACCGTGGGGAGAATCATGATGCCCAGGATGATGGACGCGGCCAACAGCGACAGCCCGGGGCCCCCCAGGTAATTGCGGATGAGGGGCACCAGCCAGATAACCCCCAGAAAGCCGTACACCACCGAGGGAATGCCGGCCAGGAGTTCCAGGGTGGGCTTCAGCACCATTTTGAGGCGCGGCGGGGAGAACTCCGCCAGCACGATGGCGCAGGACAGGCCCAGGGGCACGCCGATGACCATGGCCCCCAGGGTGACGAAAACGGAGGAGATGATCATGGCCAGGATGCCGAAGTGGCCCTTGGTGGGGGCCCAGTGACTGGACAGGATGAAGTTCTTCAGCCCGGCGGAGAGGATGAGGGGAAAGCCCTCCAGGAAGATGAAGATGGTGATGAGGGCCAGGGAGCCGACGGAAGACAGGGCCAGGAGCAACAGGACGCGTTCGATGAATTTCTCCCGGTGCATCACTTCACCCCCACCAGGCCTTCGTTCTCGAGGATCTTCTGGCCATCGGGCCCCAGGACGAAATCCACGAATTCTTTGCACGGGCCGGCGGGCGCGGCCCGGGACACCAAGAGGAAGCGGCGCACCAGCTTGTAGGCATGGGTTTTAATGTTCTCCCGGGTAGGTAGGACCCCGTCGATGGCCAGGGACTTGACCCGGTCGTCCACCAGGCCGGCGGAAATGTAACCCAGGGAGTACGGGTCGCCGGCGACGATCTCCCGCACCGAGCCGTTGGAGTCCTGGACCAGGGCGGCGGGGGTGATTTCGGCCTTGCCCATGACCAGATGTTCGAAGGCCTCCCGGGTGCCAGAGCCCTCTTCCCGGGTGATCAAATCGATGGCATGGGGCGGCAATCCCAGGGCGCTCCAGTTGTTCACGGCCCCGCTGAAGATCTTGCGGATATCCGCCAAACTGATGTTGGTCAGGGGATTGGCGGGGTGGACGATCACCGCAATGCCATCAAAAGCGATGGGGATCTCCACCAGTTTTTTTTCCTTGCCCAGCAGTTCCCGGGACGAGGCCCCCAGGTCGGCGGCCCCCTGGGTGGCGGCATAGATGCCGGCGCTGGAGCCGCCGCCCTGGACATCGATGCGAACCCCGGGGCGCCGGTGCATGTAGACCTCCGCCAATTTTTCCGCAAAGGGCTGCACCGAGGTGGAGCCGGCGATGCACAAGGGGCGGCTGGTGGTCTGGGAGGAGGAGTTGCAGCCCCCAGCACCCAGGATAACCAAAAGGGCCGCAATCAGGGCCACTCCCGGCCACCGG
>JAGVPN010000507.1 GCA_020052215.1 Syntrophobacterales bacterium | reverse complement strand
ATGGCGGCGCTTCGGCAACTGCACGGAACGACCGGGGCCGCGGTCACCGTCCAGACCATCGAGTTGCCGGACGGGGCCCATTACGGCCGGGTGGTAAGGGACGAGGCGGGACAGGTGGCGGCGGTGGTCCAGGCCAAGGATTCCCGAGACCGGCCAGATCTGTTGGCCATCCGGGAGATCAACACCGGGGCCTATTGCTTTGACGCAGCGTTTCTGAGGGAGGGCCTGACAAAAATCCCCAAGAGCCCGGTCACCGGCGAAATCTATCTCACCGACCTGATTCACATCGCCCGGGAGCAGGGGAGGGGGGTGGAAGCCCTCATCGACCCGGACTGGGAGGCGCTCCTGGGGATCAACAGCCGGGCCGAGCTGGCCGGGGCCACCCAGACCGTCAAGCGCCGGATCAATGCCCGGCATATGGACCAGGGAGTCACCCTGATTGACCCGGAGGCCACCTATATCGAGTCTTTCGTCAGCATCGGCAAAGATACCGTCATCTACCCCAACGTCTTTCTCCAGGGCAAAACCGTCATCGGGGAAAACTGCCTCATCGAGGCGTCGGTCAAGATTGTGGACTCTATCCTGGAAAATGACGTGCATATCAAGATGGGCTGCGTCATCACCCAAAGCCGGATCGGGGCCGGGGTGGATATCGGCCCCTTTGCCCATCTCCGGCCTTTAAGCGACCTCAGGGCTGGGGTGCACGTGGGCAACTTCGTGGAAGTGAAAAAATCCGTTTTGCATGAAGGGGTTAAGGCCGGGCATCTCACCTACCTTGGAGACGCCGATATCGGGGCCGGCACCAATGTGGGGGCCGGGACCATCACCTGCAACTACGACGGCGAGAAGAAACACGCCACCGTCATCGGCGAGGGCGCCTTCATCGGCAGCAACACCGCGCTGGTGGCGCCGGTGACCGTGGGCGCCGGGGCTTACGTCGGGGCCGGCTCCACCATCACCAAGGACGTGCCGCCGGGCAAACTGGCCATCTCCCGGGCCCGCCAGGTGAACCTGGAGCGGCGGTTGGTCGTGAAGAAGAAGGGAAAGTAGCTCCCGTCGGCGGGCGGTGCGCACTCAACACGGCGGGCGGTGCCCGCCCTACATTTTTTTACAATTGCTAACTGTAATGACAAGAGAGATTAACATACATAGCGAAAAGGTAGCCGCAGGCTTTAGCCTGCGCTGGCACAGGCTTGGAAGCCGCCGCCCGCAGTCGAGTTGCCTGTATAAAGTATGCTAACCTTAACTGTTATTACAGCTAACTGCTAACTGCTGACAGCTGGCAGCTAAAAGAGGCGACTCTATGTGCGGCATTATCGGATATCTGGGGCCCCAGGAGGCCATGCCCATTATCCTGGACGGGCTGAAACGGCTGGAATACCGGGGCTATGACTCCGCGGGGATGGCGGTGATCGGCGAGCACGGCCTGGCCATCCGCCGCAGCCTGGGCAAACTGAAGGAGTTGGAAAACCTGCTGCGGCAGGACCCCCTGGATGGTCAGGTGGGCATCGGCCACACCCGCTGGGCCACCCACGGGCGCCCCTCCGAGACCAACGCCCATCCTCACCGGGTGGGCGACATTGCGGTGGTGCACAACGGTATCATCGAGAACTATCTGGAGCTCAAAGCAGAGTTGATCAAGGCCGGTCACCGCTTTTCCTCCGAGACCGACACGGAGATCATCTCCCATCTCATCGTCAAGCACCTGGAAGATGGGGCGCCATATCTGGAGGCGGTGCAGCGGACGCTAAAGGAAATCAAGGGGTCATACGCTCTGGCGATCATCAACGCCGGCGAACCCCGCCTGCTGGTGGCGGCCCGCAAGGAAAGCCCCTTGATTCTGGGGCTGGGTGAAGGCGAATACTTCCTGGCCTCGGACATTCCCGCCATCCTGCCCTATACCCGCCGGGTGATTTTTCTGGAAGACCACGATCTCGTGGTGTTGCGGGATGGGGAGTTCCTGCTGTTGAACCGGGAAGGCCAGAGGATCGAGCGCCCGGAGCACACCATCACCTGGAGCCCGGCCATGGCGGAGAAGGCGGGCTACAAGCATTTCATGCAGAAGGAGATTTTTGAGCAGCCCCGGGCCTTGATTGACACCTTCCGGGGCCGCATCAACCCTGACCTGGGGGAAGTGATGCTCCAGGAGATCACCCTTTCCGACGAAGCGATTAAGGATATCCGCAAGATTTTCCTGGTGGCCTGCGGCACCTCGTTTCACGCCGCCATGGTAGGAAAAACCCTGATCGAAAGCCTCTGCCGCCTCCCGGTGGAGGTGGACCTGGGCTCCGAGTTCCGCTACCGGGACCCCCTGGTGGACCGCCATACCCTCCTGATCCCCATCTCCCAGTCCGGGGAGACCGCCGATACCCGGGCCGGGCTGACGGCCGGCAAGGCGTTGGGGGCCAAAACCCTGGCCATCGTTAACGCGGTGGGCTCCAGTATCGCCCGGGACGCCGACGCGGTGCTCTATACCCATGCCGGGCCGGAGATCGGGGTGGCCTCCACCAAGGCCTTCACCACCCAGCTGGTGGCCCTGTATCTCATCGCCCTGTTTCTGGCCCAGAAATTAGGCCGACTCAACCGGGACGATGCCCGGCGCCGGCTGGCGGAGTTGCTCAAACTGCCCACCTGGGTCCAGGAGACCCTGGACCTGGATGCGGAGATCCGGGAAACCGGCCGCCGCTACATGAACGCCCACAATTTTCTCTACCTGGGGCGGGGTATCCACTACCCCATCGCCCTGGAAGGGGCTTTAAAGCTCAAGGAGATTTCTTATATCCACGCCGAAGGCTATGCCGCCGGGGAGATGAAGCACGGGCCCATCGCCCTGATCGACGAGAACATGCCGGTCCTGGTGCTGGCGCCCCGGAGCCCGGTGCTGGAAAAAGTGCAGGGCAACATCGAAGAAGTGGCGGCCCGGGGGGGGCGGCTCATCGCCGTCACCGAGGCGGACAACCTCCAGGTGCGGGACCGGGTGGAGAGCGTCATTACCGTGCCCTCGGTCCCCCTGGATCTGTCGCCCATCGTCCTGGTAACGCCGCTGCAACTGCTGGCCTACCATATCGCCGACCTCAGGGGCACCGACGTGGACCAGCCCCGCAACCTGGCCAAGAGCGTCACGGTGGAATAGTCTTGGCGACTTGGCGTCTTGGTGAGAGATGTTTTTCACGCCAAGGCGCCAAGAACGCCAAGGAATTATTTTTTCTCCAACGCGAAGCGCGGGCGGCTGATGGATTGGTGCTGACACAGGGGGCAGCGGCTGGGGCGAGTGAGGCGGTCCCGTTTTCGAAAAATAAAGCCGCAGTGTTTGCACACTGCGGGGATGATCTGAAAACGCCACCCGGGTCCGGGGGCCCGGGCGAGGTGGGACAGGTGGTCCAGCACCTCTCTTTCCGACTGCGACAGCAGTTGCGACAACTCCAGGCTGGAGCGCGGCTGCTCCGCCAGAAGTTCTTTCATGGCCTGGCGCAAGGTGCTCATAGGAGAATCTCTGGGAGTTTTTTCCTTTTCCCCCTCTGGGGAGAGGGCTGGGGGGAAGGAAATTTCTTTTCCGCTCTGGGTAATAATTGTAACCCAACAGACTGAAACACCACAACTGTCCTGAGGCGTTATCCGGTGATAGGCGCCGGGGCCCTGGGATCGGTCTTCGGCGGACTCTTGCAACCATGACGCGGTCAGCCGATTGGTACGTTTTTTAAAACCTAAACCCTCGGTTGAATTCCAAGAGGCTTGAGGAGATATGGGGAAAATCGTGCTTGTGCGGTTAAGAACCGGCGACTCCTGCCCCTCATGTTGGCAGGGGACCATGCAGCGGGCCAAACGCCAAGCTTGGATGCGGCGCCTGCCTCAGACCAAATATTATAAATGTACCAGTTGCAAGGCCAGGTTCTTGGGTATTCTTTGGTTTGCCCTCGGTCTGCCAAAAATCGCTAAAAAGGTGGTATAAAAGCAGTGGCGTTCACTTATAGCGTTTGCCATAAATTCCTTCCGTTTGGAGGTTCTTAAATCCCCCTAAGTCCCCCTTTTTCAAAGGGGGACTTTAACAACAATTACTTGTAGTTCCCCCCTTTTCTAAAGGGGGGCAGGGGTGATTATAAAGCTTCCCATAACGGAAAAAACTTTTGGCAATTGCTATAAGCGGCGGCGATTTTTTTGGGTCGCAGGGAAAGGTCACCCCAGGATTTTTTACCAGAACTCTTCAGGTAAAACGGACCATAATTCTTTGGGGAGCGCCATTGACAGGCGCAACCGGGATGCTTAATTAAATAACATCCCCCCTGCAACTGCCACGGATGCGGGCAACGTCACCTCAATGGCGCTGAACCGCCAAAGAAGTTTCCGGTCAAAAGGCGCTCAACCATGACTCCATATGATATCGTGTTAGCGGATGATCATATTTTAGTTCGCCAGGGCATAAAAAAAATCATCCTGGAAGACGCCGATATGCGGGTGGTGGGCGAGGCGGGAGACGGGATCGAACTTTTGGAAATCTTGGAGAACCTAACCCCGGATTTGGTCATCCTGGATATTTCCATGCCCCGCCTCAGGGGATTTGCGGCGGCGGCGAAGATTAAGCAACTCTATCCTAATATCAAAGTGTTGATTCTGAGTATGCACCGGAGTAAAGAATATCTGCGCCGGGCGCTGGCGACCGGAGTGAACGGCTATCTCCTGAAAGAAGATGCGGATCTGGCTCTCTTTGCCGCCATCGAAACGGTGCGCCAGGGCCAGACCTTCGTGTCGCCCCTCCTGGAGAAATGATCGCGATTACTTAAGATAACTTGCCGGTTGAGTAGTAATTATTATGGTCGTCACTCATTATCTAAACAACATTTAACTGGCCATAAAGTAATATTACCGATAGAACCCTCCTTCGGGTTCCCCCGGCGGTCAAGTTAGGAGATTGGCCGGGAAAGGCCGGGGAAAGTCTGGGTCCGGAGCCGGGAGGCGACGTACCCGTTTCAGTCTGAGTGGCTTGTGGGGACCGCCCCTGCCCCTCCGAATGCCCCCGCCCCGGTCCCGCACGACTGGCGGTGGACCGCCTGCCCTTTTCCCCCAACCGCTGCTGACCGATTTTTTCCTCGTATTTCGCTCCAAATATGTTAATTATTATAATTCACGCAAATTTATTACGCCTGGGGCGAGGGTCGGCAGGGGCCACCTTGAGAGGGCGCCGGGCGGAGAGAACGGTTCGGGTAAACACCTTATGTCAGAGCTTTTGACCGGAGCCGCAGGGGAGCGGCGGCTCTTCCTGGGGAATGAAGCCATTGTCCGGGGCGCCCTGGAAGCCGGGGTGGCCCTGGTGACCACCTACCCCGGGACTCCCGCCTCGGAAATCGGCGACCGGTGCTATGAGATTTCCCGGCAGACCGACCTCCGGTTCGAATTTTCCACCAACGAAAAGGTGGCCCTGGAGGTAGCGGCGGGGGCCGCGGCCTGCGGCTGGCGGGTGCTGTGCGCCATGAAACACGTGGGGCTGAACGTGGCCGCCGACGCCCTCATGACCCTGGCCTATGTGGGGGTCAAGGGGGGTATGGTGATTGTCAGCGCCGACGATCCCTCTCTCTTCTCCAGTCAGAACGAGCAGGACAATCGCTATTACGCCAAGCTGGCGGGACTGCCCATGCTGGAGCCGGCCACCCCCGAGGAAGCCAAAGCCATGACCCGGGCGGCCTTCGCCCTCTCCGAGGACCTCAAGGTCCCGGTGCTGCTGCGTACCACCACCCGGGTGAACCATACCCGGGGGCCCGTGACCCTGGGGGATTTGGCGGCCCGGCCGGGGCCGGGCAGGTTTGATAAGGACCCCTTCCGCCAGGTGATGGTACCGGCGGTGGCCCGCCAGGCCCACGTGCGCCTCCTGGCCGCTCAGGACCAGGCCCGGGCCCTGGCCGAGACTTCTGCCTTCAACGAGATCAGTGGCCGCGGCGCCTGGGGCATCGTCACCAGCGGGGTGGCCGGCGCCTATGTGGCGGACGCCCTCAAGGAACTGGGCCTGGCCGATAAAGTCAGGCTGCTGAAGCTGGGATTCACCCACCCCCTGCCCGAGGCTTTGCTGGGGGATTTCCTGGCGCCCCTTACCAAGGTGCTGGTGGTGGAGGAACTGGAGCCGTACCTGGAAGAGGGTCTCAAGGCCATAGCCCAGGATCGAGGGCTCACGGTGACCATCCGGGGCAAAGGCCCGGACCTCTTTTCCCGCCTCTATGAGTACCACCCGGGCCTGGTGCGGGAGGTGGTCGCCCGGTTTTTCCAGGTGGCTTCGGAAGCGGCGTCTCCCCTGGCGCCTGAGAAAATTTTAGGGCAGCCCTTGCCGGACCGCCCCCCCAATCTCTGCGCCGGGTGTCCCCACCGGGCCATGTATTATGCGGTGAAGATCGCCCTCAAAGACCTGGGGGTGGAAGGAGTTTTTCCCACGGACATCGGCTGCTACACCCTGGGGTTGTTGCCGCCTCTGTCCATGGCGGATTTTCTCATCTGCATGGGGTCGTCGATCAGCACCGCCGCGGGCATTTCCCGGGCCACGGGGCAGAAGGTGGTGGCCTTTATCGGGGATTCCACCTTTTTCCACTCCGGGCTGCCGGCCCTGGCCAACGCCGTCCACCAGAAACACGATTTCCTGCTGGTCATCCTGGACAACGGCACCACGGCCATGACCGGACACCAACCCCACCCCGGGGTTAGCCTGATGCCTCCGGGATATCCCGGGGAGCACGTGCCTATCCAGCGGGCGGTGAAGGCCCTGGGGGTGGAGCAACTCTGGGTGGTCAATCCTTTCAAGTATAAAGAAAGCCTGGCGGCCACCAAGGAGGCCCTGACAGCCTCCGGCATCCGGGTGCTGATCTCCCAGGCCCCCTGTCACCTCTACGCCCAGCGGTTGTCCGGCAAGAAGCGTACGGCCCGTTTTCAGGTGACCAAAGGGTGCGGCGAGTGCCGGGACTGCCTGGATAATTTCGGCTGCCCGGCCATGTACCTGGAGTCGGGAGAAAAGGGCCAGTTGCAGATCGACCCGGAACTGTGCTCCGGATGCGCCTTTTGCGTCCAGTGGTGCGAGAATATCCGGCCGGTGGGGGCGGGGAAGGGAAAAGAATAATTTCGGGGAAATGGGGCCAGGGGCTTTTTCCCAAGCGGCTTGCCCCTTCCCTCAGACTCTTTCCCCCAACCCCTTAAGATGGCGGCACAGGCGACCCGCCTGTGCTTAAAGGCGGACAGTGCCCGCCCTACATGACTTATAGACGGAGAATGATTGTGATGACAGAGATCGAACCTTATCTTTTGAAGGGTGGTGAAGATTTACCAGACGAAACTCCCTTATATAACTACATGAAAATCGAAGAATTTCTTCATTTAATAGAATTTGAGCTGTTGATTTTTAGCAAAATAACGTCCTGGCCTGACTCTTATGAGGGATTTCTCTTTAAATTTTTTAACCAGTTTACAAATGACCAGTTATTAAAGGATCACACCAAAGATGATTTTTATGGAAGCTGTTGGAGCCTTCAGACTGAAGATACTTGCTTATTTAGGAACGACCGAGAATATCAAGCTGCATTGCAAGAAATGAGAGAAAGCGGTTCTGCGTCAATGTGGGAAACTTACTGTAAAAATGGGGGCGTACGAATAAAGACAACGCTTGGCAAACTCAATAAATTATTTTTAAAAAAATTCTCTGATTCTAAGCTAATAAAAAGAGGAAAAGTACTTTATGAGCCTGAAGGTACTTGGACTGTAGAGTCGGAAGACTTGACTTCTACTTTCTTTACAAAAAGGATATCATTTCGACATGAATCTGAATATAGATATATCTTAATTCCAAATAAATTAGAAAATGTAAAATTAATATATGTTGAAATAGATGACTTGTTCGATTTAATTGATGAAATAATGGTTGCTCCAGCTATAAAAGCAAATAAATGGATTAGCAGAACTCTTTATAATATCGGTATTGATAGATTTAACAGTCCTGAACGAGACACAAACAAAAAGAATGGAAAATATTTCTGTAGGATATCTCAATTATATGGTCTTATTTCACAAACAAGAGGCTATTTAAATAAGGAATAATAAAATTGCACCGATGAATGGTCCAATCACCTTGCGGCTTAACTCAAAAATAAGGAACCTTACGCCTGCTTGATAATTTTCAACCATATCAGGATGTGCAGTGCACAACTCACAAATTTTAATAATGGCTGGCTGTTAACATGGCTTTAGCATTTACTGAAAACCGAAAACCGAAAACCGAAAACCCCAAAAAAAACCTGCGCATTTTCCTCACAGGAGTAGGAGGCCAGGGGACGCTGTTGGCCAGCCGCCTCTTAGGGGAGGCGGCCCTGGCGGCCGGCTATAACCCCATGGTGAGCGAGACCCACGGCATGGCCCAGCGGGGCGGCATCGTGGTCTCCACCGTGGTGCTGGGGGATCTGCAAAGCCCCCTGATTTCCCCGGGAGAAGCCGACATCGTCCTGGGGTTTGAGGCCCTGGAGGCCTTCCGGGCCTTGGACCGCTGCCAGGCCCAGACCCTGGTGATTGCCAACACCGCTACCATGGTGCCGTATCCGGTGGCCATCGGCCAGGCCCGGTATCCAGCGGTGGCGCAGATGTTCCACTGTTTGGCTGAGCAGGTGGGGGCGCTTCTGGCCTTCGACGCCGGCGCTCTGGCCCATAAGTCCGGCAGCCCCCTGGCGGTCAACATGGTCCTGTTGGGGGCCCTGGCCGCCACCGATTCTCTGCCAATTCCGGCCCAGGACCTCCTGGCGGTGATCCGCACCCGCACCAAGGAAAAGTTTTTGGCCTCGAATCTTCAGGCCTTTGACTTGGGCGCGGCCGCGGCCCGGGACCCCCGCAACTGGGAGTGGTAGTAATCTGAGGCCAGGGTCGGCGGGGAGATTTTCGTAAAAGCCCGGCCATAGGATAGCGCTTCGTTAATAGGTTGGCATTAAATCAAGCCAAAAACTAAGCACTAAAGGTAGTGAAGTCCCCCTTTGAAAAAGGGGGATTTAGGGGGATTTCAGGAGGTTACTTAAAATCCCCCCGAACCCCCCTTTAGAAAAGGGGGGGATAAGAAACCACGGTTTTAAGGTTATAGCGATTATGAAGCATCACCTATCCGGTAAACTTGGTTAGCTTGGTTCATGATGGGAAAACAACCGGCAACTTCTCCCCGGCGCCGCCCTTACCGCCAGTTGCCCCACACCGCAGATTTGGCCTGGCGCCTGTGGGGGGCAAGTATCCCGGAGCTCTTTGAAAACGCCGGCCGCGCCCTGAGCGCCACCCTGACCGACCGGCGGTATCTCAGGCGCCGGGCGACCCGGGAGGTGAGCCTGACTTCGGTCGACCGGGAAGCCCTCCTGGTTGACTGGCTCAACCACCTGCTCTATCTTTTTGATGTGGATGGGTTTTTGGGCCGGGACTTTCAGGTGGTGTCGTTGACCGGCGAGCGCCTGGAAGCCAGGGTGACCGGGGAGAGTTTCGATCCCGCCCGCCACCCTTCGCTGACCGCGGTCAAGGCCGCGACCTTCCATCAGCTAAGCATAGTGGCGGTTAAAGATGGGTGGGAGGCCACGGTGGTGCTGGACCTGTAATCACTGTCCGAAAAGTTCTTTAAATTGGTGGCACAGGCTTTCCAGTCTGTGTCAAGGAAGCAGGCTAGTCGGGCGCAGCCTGGAAAGGCTGCGCCACCAGCCAATATAATCTTTTCATAATTTACGGGTGGGCCAAAGGCCCATGAATAACTGTGCCAAATTTTCAGGTGGCTTGAGTCGGAGTACTGACTACTGGCTACTGACAACTGGCCACTAACTTATGATTAAGCTGCGACAAATCGACGCATATCGCTGGGAGATTCCCCGGGAGGGTAAGATGCGCACCCGGGGGCTGATCTTTAGCTCCAAGGAGATGCTCCCCGCCATCCAGGAAGACCAGAGCCTCCAGCAGGTGGCCAACGTGGCCACCCTGCCGGGCATCGTGGGTCCCTCCCTGGCCATGCCCGACATCCACTGGGGTTACGGCTTCGCCATCGGGGGCGTGGCGGCCTTCGACCTGGCCGAAGGCGTGGTCTCCCCCGGCGGGGTGGGCTATGACATCAACTGCGGGGTGCGCCTGCTCCGCACGCGACTGAGCCGGGAGCAAGTGGCGCCCCTGATGACCACCCTGGTGGACGCGTTGTTCACCAACATCCCCTCGGGGGTGGGGTCCCGGCGGCAGGATTTCAAGCTCACCGGCGCGGCTTTTAAGAAGGTGCTCAAGGACGGCTGCCGCTGGGCGGTGGGCGAAGGCTTTGGCGAGGCGTCCGATTTGGCCCACATCGAGGCCGGGGGCGCCATCGCCGGCGCCGACCCCGAGGCGGTCTCGGATTTCGCCCTTAACCGGGGCAAAGACCAGTTGGGCACCCTGGGTTCGGGCAACCACTTCGTGGAAGTGGGGTATGTCCAGGAAATTTACGATGCGGCGCTGGCCGCGCAGTTGGGGCTTTTTCAGGATCAGGTGACGGCCATCGTCCACACCGGCTCCCGGGGGCTGGGGCACCAGGTGTGCGAGGACTACATCAAGGTGATGCTCAAGGCCAGCGCCAAGTACGGCATTGAACTGCCGGACCGGCAGCTCTGCTGCGCTCCCATCACCTCCCCGGAAGGACAACGGTACCTGGCCGCTATGGCAGGGGCCGCCAACTTCGCTTTTGCCAACCGGCAACTGATCACCCATTGGGTGCGGGAGAGTTTCGAAAAGGTCTTGGAGATCGGCCCCCGGGTTTTGGGGATGGAACTGGTGTACGACGTATGCCACAACATCGCCAAGATCGAGACTCACACGGTGGAGGGGAAACCCCGGAAGCTGTGCGTCCACCGCAAGGGCGCGACCCGGGCCTTTCCGCCCCATCACCCGGAGGTGCCGGAGGCCTACCGGGAGACCGGGCAGCCGGTGCTCATCCCCGGGGACATGGGCCGTTACTCTTTCGTCTTGGTGGGGACCGAAAAAGCCCTTGCCGAAACCTTCGGCAGCACCTGCCACGGGGCGGGGCGCCTGATGAGCCGCCACCAGGCCAAGAAGGTGGCCCGGGGCCGGTCCATCATCCAGGAGTTGGCGGCCAAAGGCATCGTCGTCCGGGGCGCCGGGCGGGGCACCATCGACGAAGAGATTTCCGAGGCCTACAAGGATGTTTCCGGCGTGGTGGACGTGGTCCATGGGGCCGGGATTGCCAGGAAGGTGGCCAGGCTGAAGCCCTTGGGGGTCATTAAGGGATAGGGCGGCACGTGCCCGCCGCCTGGGGCATCGGCATGCACGGCACGCCCTATGGTTTTTAAGGATAGTTTTCGGTTTCCAGTTTTCGGTTTTCTGGTATAACAAGGGTACAAATTGGTCGATGATCATCCCGCCCTTGAGAGGGAATCAAAATGGACCAGGCGAGGGAAAAAGAGCTGAAATCTGCTGAAGAAATTGTTCCCTTGGACCAGATAGTCGAAAAGGTGAAGGTTATCGTTCAAGGTTCTCACGGCGCTCTTTTCGGCAAGGTAGTGGACAGCTTCTTTGAACTGAGTGAGCCGGAATATTTTTCTCCGGAAGACCTGGCGGATATTGAAGAAGGCCTGGCGGATATCCGGGAAGGCAGGTGCCTTACCCTGGAGGAGTACCGGAGTGGCAAGCGACTGTGAAATACCGCACGGTTCTTTCTGCCAAGGCCATAAAAATTCTGGATCGGTTGGACCGGAAAATCGAAAAACGTATTCAGGGAAGACTTGAGGAGTTGGCAACTGATCCGTCCGACCCCCGCATTTCAAACAAGTTAGAGACAGTGGCAGGGAAACGCTATTCCCGGGTGGGTGATTGGCGCATCGTCTATGAAATTGCGGGAGATTCAGGTGCGTTACTGGTCGTAACCATTCAGCACCGTAGCCGGGTCTATCAAGAAGTCAAAAAGTAGCATTTTATGATGCAGGGCGGGGCCGACCCGCCATTATCCTTTACCGATGTGGGCGGTGCCCAAGCAGGGCTTGGACGGAAAAATGCCGTTCCCAAGCAGGAGCTTGGGAACGAGGGGAACTGTAGGGGCGGACCTGCGTGTCCGCCCCCTTGGGCGCGCACATAAGTGCGCCCCTACAAAAAGAATATGTTTGATCGACTCTCCGACAAGTTAAACGCGGTCTTCAAGAAGCTGAAAGGCCGGGGCAAGCTCTCCGAGGCCCAGGTGGGGGAGGGACTGCGCGAGGTGCGCCTGGCGCTGCTGGAAGCCGACGTCAACTACAAGGTTACCAAGGTCTTTATCGAGCGCATCCGGGAGCGGGCGGTGGGGGAAGAGGTCATGCGGTCTCTGACCCCGGCCCAGCAGGTCATCAAGATCGTCCACGAGGAACTCACGGCCCTGTTGGGCGGGGAGACGCCCCGGCTGGATTTGAGCGGCAAACCGCCGGTGGCCCTGATGCTGGTGGGCCTGCAAGGCTCCGGCAAGACCACCACCGCGGCCAAGCTGGCGAAGCGCCTCAAGGGGCAGGGGAAGCAGCCTTATCTCGTGCCCGCGGACGTACAAAGACCCGCAGCCATCGAGCAGCTCAAGCGCCTGGGGGCCGATATCGGGGTGGCAGTGCACCCCTCTGATGCGACCCAAAACCCGGTGGCCATCGCCGCCGCGGCTATGGAAGCGGCCTACGCCCAGGGTTTTGACACGGTGATCCTGGACACCGCCGGGCGGCTCCATATTGACGCCCCCCTGATGGCAGAGCTTAAGGCCATCCGGGCCGCGGTGACGCCCAATGAAATTCTCCTGGTGGCGGACGCCATGACCGGCCAGGACGCGGTGGCGGTGGGCCAGAGCTTCCACGACCTCTTGAAGCTCACCGGGGTGATCCTCACCAAGGTGGAAGGCGACGCCCGGGGCGGGGCGGCGTTGTCTATGCGGGAGGTGGTGGGCCAGCCCATCAAGTTTTTGGGGGTGGGGGAAAAGCTGGACGCTTTAGAAGTCTTTCACCCGGAGCGCCTGGCGTCGCGGATTTTAGGGATGGGCGATGTGCTCACCCTGATAGAAAAAGCCCAGGAGGCCTTCGACGCCGACGAAGTTCAGGCCCTGGAAAAGAAGCTGCGCCAGGAGGCCTTTACCCTGGATGATTTCCGGGAGCAGCTCAAGCAGATCAAGAAGATGGGCAGCATGGAACAGCTCATGGGCATGATTCCGGGGTTGGGCGGCAAGCTCAAGGCGATGAAAGGCATGCAGCCGGACGAAGGGGAGTTGAAACGGGTGGAAGCCATCATCAGTTCCATGACCCCCGGGGAGCGCAACGACCACAACCTGATCAACGGCAGCCGCCGGCGGCGCATCGCCCTGGGCAGCGGCACCACGGTCCAGGACGTCAACCGGCTGCTGAAGAATTTCACCATGACCCAAAAGATGATCAAGCAGGTGGCCAGGGGCGGCAAGAAGGGCAAGGGCCGCTTCCCCATGAATTTTATGTGAAGAAATGTGATGGGAGCCGTAGGGGCGGTTCGCGAACCGCCCCTACATCCGGCCTACCCATGACCCATCAAACCTAAGGAGGAGAAAGCAGCGGCATGGCATTACGAATCCGTTTGGCCCGTTACGGCGCTAAAAAGCGCCCATTCTATCGCATCGTGGTGAGCAACAGTGAGTCGCCCCGCGATGGGAGATTTCTGGATATTATCGGCACGTATGACCCGCGCCAGGAGCCGGCGGCGGTCTCGGTGAAAGAAGACCTGCTCCAGGAGTGGGTGAGCAAGGGTGCCACCTGTACCGATACGGTGGCCAGTCTTCTGAAGCGGCCCCGAGGAGCAGCCGCACCGGAGGCCTGAGCGCGGCCACAGAGCAGCAGGGAGGTTGATCGCCCGATCCCCTGACAGAGGTGGCTACTATGAAGGAATTGGTGAAGTTCATCGCGCAGTCACTGGTAGATAACCCTGAACAGGTCCAGGTCAACGAAATCGAAGGGGAACAGACCTCGGTCATTGAACTGAAGGTGGCCAAAGAAGATCTGGGGAAGGTGATCGGCAAGCAGGGGCGTACCGCCCGGGCTATGCGCACCATTCTCAGCGCCGCGTCCACCAAAATTCGCAAACGGGCGGTCCTGGAGATCCTTGAGTAGCCAACCGCCGGATGCCGGGGCGTTGATCGGCCTGGGGCAGGTTTCCGGGGCCCAGGGCCTCAAAGGGGCCGTCAAGGTCCGGGCCGATGCCGAGGCCGCCACTACCGACCACGAGGTGTTCGCCGCCTTGGGGCAGGTCTGGATCGGCGGCCAGGGCTACCAGGTCCTGGAGGCGGCGCGCCATAAAAACCAGGTTCTGCTGTGGCTGGACGGCGTCCACACCCGGAGCCGGGCGGAAGAGCTGGCGGGGCTGCAAGTTTTGGGGGATCGCCGGCGGTTCCCGCCGCTGCCGCCCGGGGAATACTACTGGTTCCAGGTGCTGGGTTTGCCGGTGGTCAACGTAGCCGATGGGGCCCGGTTGGGGTATCTGGACCACATCATCCCCACCCCGGGCCACGACGTCTATGTGGTGGTTGAGGGCGAGCGGGAGGTCCTGTTGCCCGCGGTGGAGGACGTGATCGTGGAGATCAACCTGGAGGCGGGGGTGATCAGGGTTTCGCCTCCGGAGGGACTTTTGTAATTTTTGTTTTTTTGTAAGAGGAGAGCAACTGGTCAGGACCGATGCGCCGAATTTATAGCAATTGCCAAAAGTTTTTTCGGTTATGGGAAGCCTTATAATCCCCCCTAACCCCCCTTTAGAAAAGGGGGGAACTACAGGGTATTGCTTTGAAAGTCCCCCTTTTTTAAAGGGGGATTTAGGGGGATTTGGGAACCTCCAAAAGGAAGGAATTTTTGGCAAACGCTATAGTGATGCGGGCCTCGCCTCCCGAAGGACTCTTGGAAGCTTATGCAGATTGACCTGCTGACCCTGTTCCCCGAGTTTTTCGCCTCTCCCCTCAGCCAGAGCATGCTCTACCGGGCCCAGGTCCAGGGGGCGGTCACCTATCGGGTGATCAACCTGAGGGATTTTACTAATGACCGCCATCAGGTGACGGACGACCGGCCCTTCGGCGGCGGTCCCGGGATGGTCATGAAGATTGAGCCGCTGGTGGCGGCCATCCGGATGGCGAAAGAGCAGGATCCCGAGACCCGGGTGATCCTGCTGGGCCCCGGGGGGGCGGGGTTCAATCAGGCCAAGGCCCTGGAGTTGGCGGGTAAGAGCCACCTCTTGCTCATCTGCGGGCACTATGAAGGGGTGGACGACCGCATTCATTTTTATATTGATGAAGAGCTGTCAATAGGCGATTATATTCTTACCGGAGGAGAAATCCCGGCCCTGATCGTAGCGGACGCGGTGACCCGGCTGCTTCCCGGGGTGTTGGGGGGAGAGGGGGCCACCGAGGAAGAGTCATTCCAGGAGGGCCTCCTGGAGTACCCCCATTACACCCGCCCCCGGGTTTTCGAAGGGCATGAGGTTCCCCAGGTGCTGCTGGAGGGCGACCACCGGCGCATTGCCCGGTGGCGGCGTTGCCAGGCCCTGGCCCGGACGGTGACGCGCCGGCCGGATTTGCTGGCCCGGGCTGTCCTGAGCAAGGAAGATCGTGAATTCATCAAATCCCTGGCTTGAGCCAGGCGGAAGATAGGTGAGGATATGGAACGTGTAGACCAATTGGCCCGGGAGCAGATGCGCGGCGATCTGCCGTCGTTTCGCCCCGGGGATACCGTGGAAGTGCATGTACGCATTGTGGAAGGGGACAAGGAGCGCATCCAGGTCTTCAAGGGAGTGGTCATCCGGAAACGGGGCGGCCTCACCGGGGCCAGCTTTACGGTGCGCAAGGTCTCGTATGGCGTGGGGGTGGAGCGCATCTTCCCCGTTCATTCCCCCAACATCGACCAGGTGGTGGTCCTGTTCCGGGGCAAAGTCCGGCAGAGCCGCCTCTATTACCTGAGAGACCGGAAGGGCAAGGCGGCCCGGATCAAGGAAAAGCGGTCTCCGGTGCAATGAGCCGTCTTCCGGGCAGCGATGACGTACTTGCTGACCCGGAAGGATTTTGGCGTTTTCAGGGATTGACCCTCATTGCCGGCGTGGATGAAGTGGGTCGGGGCCCCCTGGCGGGGCCGGTGGTGGCCGCGGCTGTCATCCTCCCCGCCGGTGTCGCTTTTCCCGGGCTCAGGGATTCCAAGCGCCTCTCTCCGGAAATCAGGCTGGAACTGGATGGCCAAATCCGGCGCCAGGCCCTGGCCCTGGCCATCCATGCCATAGGACCCCGCCAGATCGAGCGCCAGGGCATCCTGGCCGCCTCGCTTAAGGCCATGGCCCGGGCGGTAAAAGACCTGGCCCCGGTCCCGGAAATGGTCCTGGTGGACGGCCACCTGCCCCTGCCCCTGCCTTACCCCCAGCAACCGGTGATCAAGGGGGACGACCGCTGTCCCTCCATCGCCGCGGCCTCCGTGGTGGCCAAGGTCTATCGGGACCGGCTGATGGAGGCGCTGCACCAACGCTACCCCCAATACAACTTCGCCCGGCACAAGGGCTACGCCACCGCTGAACACCTGGAGGCCCTGCGCGGCTGGGGCCCCTGCGTCCTCCACCGCCGGACTTTCCGGGGCGTCAAGGAGTGGCTGGGGGGCGGGGAATGATGTGGCATCGCAAATCCCCTCGTCTATCCGGTTACGATTATTCCCAGGAAGGGGCCTGTTTCGTCACGGTATGTGTTCAGGGTCGGCAAGATTTATGGGGGGAAATTCTTCACGGAGAGATGCAGCTTAATCAGGCCGGGTCTATGGTGGAGAGATGGTGGAAGGAATTAGAACGCAAGTTTCCCCCAATCAAAATCGATGAATATTATGTGGTCATGCCAAACCATTTTCATGGGATTGTTTTTATTCCGGAGCTGTCGGCGCCCACGACTGAGGGCGGACACACAGGTCCGCCCCTACAGAGGATCGTGCAATGGTTTAAAACCATGACCACCAATGAATATATCCATGGGGTTAAGGAGCATGGATGGCCTCAGTTTAAGGGAAGTCTGTGGCAACGCAGTTTTTATGACCATGTGATCCGGGATGAGGCATCTTTAAACCGCATCAGGGAATATATTGCGAGTAATCCTCTGCGATGGGATTTGGATCGAGAAAACCCACGATCGAGAGGTAGCGATGAATTTGACCGCTGGCTGACCACATGCAGAACCAGGCCAATCAAGGAAACCCGTAGGGGCGGACCTGCGTGTCCGCCCTCGGACCCACGGCGGCAACTGGGGGATCAAGGCGAAGACCTGGCCGCTGCGGCTTTGAAGCAACAGGGCTATAAAATCCTGGAGCGCAATTATGTGACGCCCTTAGGGGAGATCGACCTCATCGCTCGGCAGGGCAAGGTTCTGGTGGTGGTGGAGGTCAAGACCCGGCGGGGGTCAAGCTTCGGGACCCCTCAAGAGGCGGTGAATCCCGGCAAGCAGGGCCGGTTGCGGCGGCTGGCGGATTATTACCTCAAGGCCAAACGCCTCACCGGGACGCCGGTACGCTTCGACGTGGTGGCTGTCACCCTGGAGGACAATGTTCCCCAGGTGGAGATTATTCCCAACGCATTTTAAGGTGAGCGCCATCGGCACGCTCTTCATCGTCGCCACGCCCATCGGCAACCTGGAGGACATCACCCTCCGGGCCCTTAGGGTGTTGAAAGAGGCGGACCTCATCGCCGCGGAAGATACCCGCCACACCCGGCAGCTCCTGAGCCACTTCGGGATTAAGACGCCGCTCATCAGCTACCATGCTCACAACCAGGCCTCCCGGGGGCCGGAGTTGATCCGGCGGCTTCAGGCGGGGGAAAACGTGGCCCTGGTGAGCGACGCCGGTACTCCGGGGTTTTCGGACCCCGGGGCCGACCTGGTGGCCCGGGCCTGGGAAGCGGGGGTGAGGGTGGAGGCGATACCCGGCCCGGCCGCGGGAGTGGCGGCGCTCTCGCTTTCCGGGTTCAAAGGCGATATACTTTTCGTGGGTTTCCTGCCCCGGGGCGAAGGCCGGCGGCTGAAAATGCTCCAGGCCCTGGCGCTGGAGCCCCGGGTGATTATCATGTATGAGTCACCCCGGCGGCTGGCCCGGACGCTGGCGGAAATCGCCGGGAGTATGCCCCACCGGGAGGTCCTGGTGGTCCGGGAACTCACCAAGAAGTTCGAGGAAACCTGGCGGGGGCCGGTGGCGGATATCGCCCTGAAGCTGCAACATATTGAGATCAGGGGTGAATGCGCCCTGGTGCTCTCCTGCCCGGCGGCCGCATTGATGCTCCCGCCGGCGGATTTGGAGGGCTGCCTGGTTAAAGCCGCCCAAGAGAGCGGTTTAAAGGGGCGGCGCCTGGCGGACCAGGTGGCCGGGGATCTGAAGATTTCCCGGCGCCAGGTCTACCAAGCCTACCTGGCCCTGAAGGAACAGGGCCGGTTGGATTGAGTACTTATGGCGGGCAGTGCCCGCCCTACGTGGAGCACAACAATCGGGGCGGATTCTCTACGGAAGACGGAAGACAGAAAACTTCTCAGAGAAGTTGCTCGAACCCTGAACTCCCCGAAGCAGTTCCTCATGGGCCTTTGGCCCACTCGTAAAGCATGAAAAGATTTGTAGGGCGGGCACTGCCCGCCGTTCCCGGTCTTCAATTGGTGCGTAGGACGCACCCTACGAAAGACTTTTCGGAACACCGGACGACCTTATTCCAAACCGGATTTCATGATACAATGGCAACCAAAGAAAACGATCTCTGGACGATAGAAAAAGAACTCTGGGTGGAAAACCGGCTGGGACTGCACGCCCGGCCGGTGGCGAAAATCGCCACTGCCGCGCAGCAATTTGACGCGGACATCACCCTGGAGAAAGACGGTCTGGTAGTCAACGCCCGGGATTTGCTGGACGTTCTGGCTATGGACTGCCCCCAGGGAACCAGGCTGGTGCTGCGCACCCGGGGTCCCCAGGCCCGGGAGGCAGCCACCTTGATCACCTCCCTGTTCGCCCGCAAGTTTGAGGAGACATGACCCGCAAGAATCGCCTGCTCGAAGGTATTGCCGCCTCCCCGGGTATTGTTATGGGGCCGGCCCACGTCCTGACCCAGGAAGGCCAGGTGTCGACGCGCCTGCTTTACAACGACCAGGAGGTTGCCCAGGAGTTGAAGCGCTTCAACCGGGCGGTGGACCAGACGGAAGAGGAACTCACCCGCCTCCGGAGGGAAATCGCCGAGGATTTAAAGGAGCATGCCCATATCCTGGAACTGCACCTGCTCATCCTCCGGGACCGGATGCTGCTCCTGGAGACCCAGAAGCTCATCAAGGAACAGAACTTCAACGCCGAGCGGGCCCTGTACCAGGCTTTTCTGAAGATCAAGGAAGTGTTCCAGCGCATCGGGGACAAACACATCCGGGGGCGCATCCAGGACGTGGAGGCGGT
>JAGVPN010000279.1 GCA_020052215.1 Syntrophobacterales bacterium | reverse complement strand
TGGCCACCCAGACCATTGCCCCGGGCCAGATCGTCACAGTGGACGCCTACGCCTGCCGCATCTACCAGGGAAAGGTGCCGGAACTGCTGGATCTCCAGCCGGCCCGGGAATCCCACCTGAAAGACACCCCGGTCTATGCCACTTTAAAGCAGGTGGCAGAATTCATCCTGCCCCTCCACCTGGTGAACCCCGCGTCCCCGGAATTCACCCCGGAGTTTTGCCTGTCCCTCCATGACTTAAGCAGGTTGGTGCACGAACTCTCCTACACCGAGATGTTCAAGATCAGCGACCTGGTCTCCGCCCGGGAGGGGTACGCCCTGAAGCTGGACGCCGCGATTCCCCTGGACCTCTACCTCATCGACCTGGGCGGCGGGCTGGCGGGGGCCGACCCCCAGGCCCACAAGGTAACCCCGGACCAGGTGGCCTCGGTTCCCCTCCAGGCCCTCTTGCGGGGGATGCTGCGCGAGGACGTGAGGGCTCGGGGACCCCGCGCCGTCCAATTCTCCGGGCTTATGTCGGTGATGCGGGAACAGCTGCTGGCCGCTCCCAATGCGGAGGAACGCTTCGGCGACCGCAGTTACGCCATCATCTCCGACAAGTATCTCAATTTCTCTTCCCGGGTGGGCTACCACTACAGCGTCCTGGACGCTTACTGCGGCGCCACCGTCAACAAGAACTACATCACCTTCTCCTTCAAGGGCGGCGCCGCCGACGACGTACGCCGCAGCCGCCGGGTCCGGGCCATCGCCATCGTCCTCCTGGGCCTGGATTTTTCAGTGGAAGTCAAGGGCGACCGGGTGGACGCCCGCCTGCAAAAATATGAAAGCCCGGTCATCCAGGAAAAGCTCGACCTCATCGGGCGGCTGCTCATTTTCACCCGCCAGATGGATATGCTCATGACCAGCGAGGCCGGCGTTGAGGTCTTGGCCCAAAACTTCCTCCAGGGCAATTACAGCCTGGATTTCTCTGCCATTACCGCCTCCCCCGGCGATGCCGCCCGAAACCATTCACCCCCTGACTCCGTGTAAGAAAAACTCCCCCTAAAGGGCACTAACCTTTACCCACAAGTTTTTTATTTATATGAAAGTGTAGGGCAGGCGCCCTCGCCTGCCCATGGACAGCCGGGGGCGGCTGTCCTACATTTTACCGGCGAGGGCTACTACCAAGTTGCCGTCATAGAGGTAATTATAGCTTTATGGTCGCAACCACCGTAGGGGCGGTTCGCGAACCGCCCCTACAATTCGGATTATTACTTGTTTGACGGCAACTTGGTATACGGTGCTACATTTTCATGTTTAGTTGTGTCCGTGAGGAAATGATCGTTGATATGAGATGCAGATATGTGATGGGCGATCGTGAGAGTCGTCATGGCCCCCTGGCCCCGGGGGCGGTCTCACAGTTCCACTAGAAAACTGTCTCGCCGGTGAAAGTCGGCCTGGGGCCCGGGATGGGTCAAGGCCCAGTAGGTCAGTCCATGCTCTCTGGACTTGATGACCGCCGCCAGGGCCACCGCCAGGGGCTGGTCCGCCGCCATAATCCTCTCCACCTCCAGTTCCAGGGCAAGTAGAAGCGAATCCGGTCGGCGCCGGATACTCAAGGGGAGTGAGGTGAACGCGGTTTCCTCGGTCATCTCTTGCCGATATTCGGCAAAACGATAGACGTTCCAGTGTCCGGCGGGTGACAGGTTGAATTCCCAATACCGCGGCGAATCCTTGATCCCGAGGAACAACTCAAAACAGGTCTCTTCCCAAAGCCCGTGCCGGCGGGACGGCAGGGCCGCCGGGGCGGGAATCACCAGTTCCGCCAGAGGGCCGTGGAGGTCATAGCGGATGGTAAGTTTAGCGGCGCGCCGGGCAAGGTTGCCGGTAATCTTAATATTTAGGGGCGGACCGATGGAGGAAAATGGCTCCAGGGAAAAGCTATGGCCGTTCATCTCAGGTCCCGGATGATGGCGCCGATGGTAGTGGCCTGGGATTCGATGCTTTCGGTCAGCTTGAATTGGACCAGCGCCCTTACAAGATTGTGTTCCGGGTGGCGGGCCTTGAAGTAGACGTTGCCTGCCAGATAATCGGTAAAAAACCTCAGTCCCAACTCGAAGGCCAGCAGACGGATGGCGTCGTACAGATAGGCATAGTCGGTCTCGGTGAGAAAATCTCCGGCCAGGGACAGATAGCCGGCAAGCATGGCCCGGCAAAGTTCCGGTTCGAATCGCACCATTTCCCAGTCCCCGGTTTCTTCCCCCAGGGGATTGCAGCCAGAGCGGAGGCAGTCGCCGATATCATAGTGCACCAGGCCGGGTTTGACGGTATCCAGGTCCACCATGGCCACGGCCTGCCCGGTGGCGGTGTCCAGCATGACGTTGTTGACCTTGGGGTCGCCGTGGATCGGGCGCTGCCTGAGCCTGCCCTGCGCCGCGGCATTCTCCAGAACGGGCGCCCAGGCCCGGCGCTCGGCCACAAACTGTAAGCCATAATTCACTTCGGGGGATGGGCGGGCGCCGTGTCTCGCCAGGACCTCGTAATAGTGCGCCAGGTACCCCGGCGTGAGATGAAACCCCGGCAGGGTGTCGGACAAATGGTCGGGGGCAAGATCGCTCAGAAGGCTATGGAACCTGCCCAGGGCATAGCCGACTTCTTGCGCGTGCCCCAAATCTTTGATGGTGTCAAAGGTCTCGGCGGCCTCAATAAAGCTCAGGGCCCGCCAGAACGACCCGCCTGAGTCAAGGAAGTGGTCCCGGCCCTCCCGGGTCAGGAGCACCCGGGGCACCTCAAAGCGGCGGCCGCCGATGAGGGGGACACGCGCCAGACGCCGGGCCACATGGTCGCTGACGATACGGAGGTTTCCCATGACCAGTTCCGGCCGGTGGAACACGTTAAGGTTGAGGCGTTGCAGGATAAAGCGCTGGTCTCCGTCGGCAGCCAGTAATGTCGGGTGCGCCCTGCGCACCCTGGCGCCCACCGTCACCAGGAAGGTGTCATTGACATTGCCGTTGCCATACTCCCGGAGGTCCAGGACCCGGCCCTGGGGGGTGAACTGCCCGGCCACGGCAAGAAGCTGATCCAAGGTCTGGCCTTTGCCCTGAAAAATTTTTATAATCGGTGGCACAGGCGTCCCGCCGGTGCTGGGGTTAGAGTGCACATGGCGCACAATATATGGCGGGCAATGCCCGCCCTACCTTACTCTTTTTTTAAAATCCAAATTACTCTTATCTTGTAGGCAATATATACAATACATGGTTTTATCGTAATTTTTCTCTCGCTCCCAAACGGGAGCTTGGGAACTAGAGAAAATAGGGCGGGCAGTCCTCGCCCGACATTACTTTTTCCGGTTCTTGGACAGATCATCGCCAACCATGCGGTCAGCGGCCGGATTCTTCACTCCATATCCTATTTCCCTGATCGGAACCGGTCTCCGGATTTTGATGCCACATCCCCGTCTCCCGATAAGTGGGAGTTTCTTCCGGGGAAGCCGGTCTTCTGGCATAATCACCCGGAGCGCAGCCGGCCATGAACGATAGGATGGTCAAGAGTAACCCAAGCCAGGTTTTCATGGTTGTCCTTCCTTTGACTATTCGGCGCCCCGGGCGATGGCCTCCTCAGTAATGTCGCACAGGTCGCCCAACTCCTCCGGGGTGATGCAGAGCGGCGGCATCAGCACGATGACATCCCCCAGGGGGCGGAGGATGGCCCCCAACTGCCGGGCCGCCAGGGTCACCCGGTGGCCGGTGCGCCGTTTAATCGGGAAGGGTTCCCGGGCGCCCTTATCGGCCACCAGTTCGAGGCCCACCATCAGGCCCCGCTGCCGGATGTCGCCCACGTGGGGCTGCTGGGCCATGGCCGCCAGGCGCCCGGCCAGCAGGTCGATCTTGGCGGCGAGCCCTTCGATCACCCGGTCATGGGCGAAGATATCCAGGCTGGCCAGGCCCACTGCGGCCCCCAGGGGGTTGCCGCTATAGGTGTGCCCGTGGAAAAACGCCTTGAACTCCTCGTATTCCCCCAGGAAGGCCTGATAAACCTCGTCCGTGGCCAGAGTGGCGGCCAGGGGCAGGTAGCCGCCGGTGATGCCCTTGGCCAGACATAAGAGATCGGGACTCACCCCTTCGTGCTCGCAGGCGAACATCTTGCCGGTGCGGCCGAAACCCACGGCCACCTCATCCGCGATGAGCAGCACATCGTGGCGCCGGGTAACCTCCCGGACTCGGGCCAGATAGCCGGGCGGCTGGGCAATCATGCCCGCCGCGCCCTGCATCACCGGCTCCACAATCACCGCGGCCAGTTCCTGGTGGTGCGCCGCCACCAGCTCTTCCAGCCTGACCAGACACTGCTCCCGGCAATCTTCCCGCAGGTCGCACCGGTAACAATAGGGGGCCGGGGCCTCCAGGGTGTCGAACAGCAGCGGCTGGTAAATTTCGTGGAATAAGGGGATGCCGCCCACCGACACCGCGCCCAGGGTGTCCCCGTGATAGGCGCCGCTGAGCTTGAGGAAACGCTGTTTCAGGCCCCGGCCCCGGTTCCGCCAGAATTGGAACGCCATCTTCAGGGCCGCCTCCACCGCGGTGGAGCCGTTGTCCGAGAAGAACACCTTGTTCAGGCCCGGGGGCGCAAGCGAAACCAACCGGCGGGCCAGGAGGATGGCCGGGGGATGGGCGATCCCCAACAGGGTGCTGTGGGCCAATTGCGACAGCTGCGTAAGGAGGGCCTGGTCCAATTCCCGGCGCTGGTGCCCGTGGAGGTTGGCCCACAGGGACGAGACCCCATCCAGGTAACGGTTGCCCTGGAGGTCATAGAGGTAAATCCCTTCCCCCCGGCTGATAATCAGGGGGGCTTCTTCCCGGAAGCCCTGCATCTGGGTGAAGGGATGCCAGACATGCTCCCGGTCCCACTGCCTGAGAGTCTCGGGGTCGTAACCCATAGTGTGCCTCGCTTATAGCAATTGCCAAAAGTTCTTTCCGTTATTGGGAAGCCTGATAATCCCCCCTGCCCCCCTTTAAAAAAGGGGGGGAACTACAAGGAATTGCTGTTAAAGTCCCCCTTTGAAAAAGGGGGACTTGGGGACCTCCAAACGGAAGGAATTTATGGCAAACGCTATAATACCAAGTTGCCGTCATAGAGGTAATTTTGGCTTTATGATCGCAACCACCGTAGGGGCGGTTCGCGAACCGCCCCTACAATTCGGATTATTACTTGTTTGACGGCAACTTGCTATAAGTCCTGGTTT
>JAGVPN010000060.1 GCA_020052215.1 Syntrophobacterales bacterium | reverse complement strand
CCCGGATATTCAAAAGATCGTCAGCGATCACTATGGGGTGAGCCTGCCGGACCTGCTGGGGCGGTCGCAACAAAAGCGTCTGGTGCGGGCCCGGCAGATGGCCCTTTATTTTTGCCGCATCTACACGGAAAAAACCATGGTGGAGTTGGGGCGCCTGTTTCAGCGGTCTCATGCCTCCGTGGTTCATGCCTTGCAGACCCTAGAGCAAAACCGCAAGACCCAACCCCGGGTGGCCCAGGAATTAAATCTGTTGGAGGAGAAACTGGCTCAGGCCAAGGTCAGGTCGGGGGCTAGTGCTATGTTTCATAATTAACTATCCATTATTTACCTAACTAAGAGCCAATTTTTCCAGGATTTCGTCAGCGGTTTTCGTCCACAGGAAAGGTTTCGGTTCTTGGTTGGGCTCTTCCAGATACGCATCGATAGCATCAATCAAGTCTGTCCTGAAAAGTTCTTGGTGGCACCGGCATCTTGCCGGTGCGGCAAACCGGCTGGAAGCCTTTGCCACCAAAGGCGGCGGGCACGGAGGCCCGCCCCACCACTCTTTTCATGTTTTACGGGTGGACCAAGGGCCCAGGAGGAACTGCTCAGAAACAGCCGGGGGCGGCTGTTCCGCAGGTTTATCTTCCCCGGCGGCTAAGGCCTCGGCGGCCCGGGAATTCTGGCAGCGGGTGGTGAAACGGGTGCCCCTCTTCCGGCACCATCCCCATCCCATGGTGGTCCACTTCCCCATCGTCTTCATGATTTCCGCCCCGGTTTTTACCCTGCTCTCTCTCGTCACCGGGGTGAAATCCTTCGAGGTCACGGGCTTCCACTGCCTGGGGGGCGGCATGCTCTTCACCCCCGTGGCCCTGGTCACCGGCTGGTTCACCCGGTGGCTGAACTACGAGTCCCGGTGGCTGAAGCCCGTGGTCGTCAAGCTCGTCCTTTCCCCCGTGCTGCTCCTGGTGGGGGTCGTCGCCTTGGTCTGGCGTTACCAGAACCCGGAAATCCTGGCCCGCTGGGGCGAGGCGCCCGGCCTGCTCTACCTGGCCTTGATCTGTGCCCTAATCCCCCTGGTGGGCGCGATCGGCGCCCATGGGGCCGAACTGACCTTCCCGGTGCACCACGAATGAGCTGACTTTGTGGCCCTGGGATATTGCCAAACGGGGTTTCGTTCTTAAGTTTAAAGAATAGTACCGAGTTAAGACCTCTGCCAATAGCCATTTTGTCATCCTGAGCGAAGCGAAGGATCTTGCATTTCCTTGTAGTTATGAGATTCTTCGGTCGCTCCGCTCCCCTCAGAATGACAGGTGAGGGGACTTTCACAGAGGTCTCGAGTTGCCTGCAAAAAAGTTTTTCCGGTTCCAAAGCAGGAGATGGGGAACGAGATTTAAAGTAGGCGGCCAGGAGGATGTGCGGCATGACCGAGGCGCAAAAGTTGGAGCACCTGCAGAAACTGGCCACCCTGATGCGTTACTCTATTCTCACCATGACCACCCAGGCGGGCTCCGGCCACCCCACGTCGTCTTTGTCGGCCACCGAACTGATGGCCGGCCTCATGTTCGGGGGCATCTTCCGTTACGACCTGGATAACCCCAAGCACCCCAACAACGACCGGCTCATCTTTTCCAAGGGTCACGCCACGCCCCTTTTTTATACCTTGTGGGCCATGGCCGGCCAACTGACGGCCGCGGACCTCATGACCTACCGCCACTTCGGCAGCCCCCTGGAAGGCCACCCCACCATGAGCTTTCGCTACACCGAAGCGGCCACCGGCTCCCTGGGGCAGGGCCTGTCCATCGGCTTGGGGCTGGCCCTGAACGCCAAGTACCTGGACAAGCTGCCCTACACCACCTACGTGCTCTTAGGCGACAGCGAAATGGCCGAGGGCTCCCAGTGGGAGACCCTGCAGCTGGCGGCCCATTATAAGCTGGACAACCTGGTGGGCATCCTGGATGTCAACCGCCTGGGCCAGCGGGGCGAAACCCTGTACGGCCACGACTTGATGGCCTACGAGAACCGCATCGCCGCGTTTGGCTGGGAGACCATTTTAGTTGACGGCCACTCCTTCCCCGAGGTCCTGGCCGCCTTTGATCGGGCCATGACGGTGACCGACAAGCCCGTCATGATCATCGCTAAGACCATCAAGGGCAAAGGGGTGTCGTTTCTGGAGGACAAGAACGGCTGGCACGGCAAGACCCTGAGCCCGGCAGAGCTGGAGAAGGCCCTGCCGGAGTTGGGCCCGGTGGATAAGTCGGTCCGGGGGGTCGTGAGTCGGCCCGAAGACCTGAAGCCGGTCGGAGTCAAGCCCAAGCCCGCGGGAAAATTGTCTTATAAGCCGGGCGACTCCGTGGCCACCCGGAAGGCCTACGGCAACGCCTTAAAACGGCTCTATCCCCAGTTTCCCCACCTGGTGAGCCTGGATGCTGAGGTGAGCAACTCCACCTACGCCGAGATCTTCGAGGACGCCTACCCCAAGCAGTTTTTCGAGATGTTCATCGCCGAGCAAAACATGGTGGGCGCAGGGCTGGGCCTGGCCACCCGGGGCAAAATTCCCTTTGTTTCCACCTTCGCGGCCTTTTTCTCCCGGGCCTTCGACCAGATCCGCATGAGCCAGTACTCCGAGCCCAACCTCAAGTTTTGCGGGTCCCACGCCGGGGTTTCCATCGGCGAAGACGGGCCGTCCCAGATGGGTCTGGAGGACCTGGCCATGTTCCGGGCGATTTTGGACAGCGTGGTGCTGTACCCGGCCGACGCGGTGTCCACGGAGCGCCTGGTGGAAGAGGCCCTGAAACACCACGGCATCGTCTATATCCGCACCACCCGCCTGGGCACTCCCATCATCTACGGCCCCGAGGAGAAATTCCCCCTTGGCGGCTGCAAGGTGGTACGCCAGAGCGCCAACGACCTGGTGACGGTCATCGGCGCCGGCGTCACCCTGT
Organism: Syntrophobacterales bacterium; assembly: GCA_020052215.1. Classification (GTDB taxonomy): domain Bacteria; phylum Desulfobacterota; class Desulfobaccia; order Desulfobaccales; family 0-14-0-80-60-11; genus 0-14-0-80-60-11. Next base: position 600 of record JAGVPN010000060.1, on the reverse strand, counting down.
TTGAAGCCCTGGCCGCTTATGCAGAATTGCAGCAAGAGGGTATCAACATCCGGGTCATCGACCTCTACAGCGTCAAGCCGGTGGACGCGGCCACTTTGCTTACGGCCGCCAAAGCCACTCAAGGCCTCATCACCGTGGAAGACCATTATCCCGCCGGCGGCATCGGCGAGGCGGTCATGGCGGCCCTGGCCCCCAACCCGGTGCGCCTCTATGCCCTGGCGGTGACTAAAAAGCCCAAAACCGGCAAACCGGCGGAACTCCTGGATTTGGAGGAGATTTCCCGAAGCGCCATCATCAGGCTGGTGAAGCAAATAAGCCAGAGACGCTCATAAAGGAATGATTGGCAAGGGGCGGGGTTAAAACCCGCCCTTGCATCTATCAATGCGCCAACCGGCCTTTCGTGGGGTGCGCACTGCGCCCCCTGGCCATCAAACCGAGAAAGGTGATATACATGCGAGTGGGCATCGCCGCGGATCACGGTGGCTTCGAACTGAAGGAACAACTGAAGCAGGAGCTCAAGACCCTGGGCCACGAGGTGGTGGACTTCGGCGCCTACAAGTACGCCCCCCGGGACGATTACCCAGATCGGAAGAGCGTCGT
>JAGVPN010000061.1 GCA_020052215.1 Syntrophobacterales bacterium | reverse complement strand
TTTCGGTGGCTTGGTCCATGAGTTTGAGGTAAGGGACGAAGGTATCCTCCACCAACCAGCTATAGCCGGTGCCGCCTCTCCCGGGAAGCTCGATCCGGAGGATATTTCCGACCTTGAGGGCGATCTCCCGGCCACCCTGTTCTTTGGTGACCGTGATTGTGGCGTCAGCCGCCAGGAGAGGTGATTGAGATAGCATCAAGCAGGTTAACAGCAGCCACATAATTCGCAGCATCATGACCTTTGCCATGGCCTTCCTCCCTCCCGGCGGGTCCGCGACTCTTCCTCTGACGCCGCCTCATTTGGTCATCATTCTTGAAACGCCGTCCCAGTCCTTTGGCGGTGGTTGGCTCCGGTACGCCTCACAGGTTTGCCGTAATCGCTCCACCGCCGCATCCGGACCGAACTCGGCCTCGAAGCCCGCCAGCTCCTCGAGGGCCTGGTGGAAATCACCTGAACGGTACTTGTCCCATGCCGCTTCATACCGCCGGGCCGCAGCCAGCTTCACTGCCGGAACTTTTCCGGTCTCACCCAGCACTTCAAAAATGTCGGTGGCCTGGGTCTTGCCGACGACGATGATCCGGTCGAGGTGGCGCATCGCATAGCCATCCCCGCCGGCCTGCTGCGTGCCGATATCCGCTAATATGCTGGTTCCGTAAACCTTGTTCAGGCCTTCCAGGCGGCTGGCCAGATTCACCGTGTCCCCCAGTACCGTGTAGGCCAGTCGGGTACGAGCCCCCATATTGCCCACCACCACCGGTCCGGTGGCCAGGCCGAAGCGGGTCGGGAGTTCCGGCAAGCCCTGGGCCCGCCAGGTTTGATTCAAGCCTTCCAGGGTGTCCCGGCACTCCAGCACGGCTTTAAGAGCCCGGTCCGCCTGATCCGGCATCGGCGTCGGCGCCCCCCAGAAGGCGACAATGGCGTCGCCGACGATCTTGTCCACCGTGGCCCCGTGGTGGTGCAGGGCGTCGATCATGGCCTGGAAGTACCCGGCCAGGTGATTGGTCAAGGCCTCCGGAGACATGGCCTCCGCGATGTTGGTGAAGCCGGCAATGTCGGTGAAGAGGACGGTCAGGGTCTCCCGGTGCCCGCCGATCCGGGCCACCTCACCCTTTGCCATCAGTTCTTTGACAATTTCTAGGGGCACGTATCGGGAGAAGGATTGAAGCGCCGCCAACGACTGGGCCTGCGCCTCCCCAAGTTGTTTGAATTCATAAAGTTTTGCCTCAATTTTCTCATCGGTCTGGAAATCGAGGTCGCTAATCCGCCGGCTTTGGGCGGCCAGCGCCTCCAGGGGCCGGCTGTAGGATCGGGCCAGGAGAAAAGAATAGGCCAAAGCCGCCAGGAGAGTTACCAGGGTCGCCGCCAAAATGTGCAGGCGGAGTTGGGTGATGCCCTCCAGGAGATCGTTGTTGGGTACCAGGATGCCGATCCAGAGATGGCGCCTCTTCCCCAAGGGATAGGAAGTCACCCCGGCCCACCAGGTTTCTCCCTGGCACTCGTAACTGAATATGGTCTTGCCAGACTCCTTGAGGGTTTTGCCAATCTCCTTATGGTGTTCGGCCATTTTCACCGCAGCATGCAATTCCGGAATTTGAATCTTATCGATGTGGAGCAGCAAGGCCCGGCGAATCGACTCCTGATCCCGAAAATTCTTATGGCGAGGCAGTCCCACCACGCGCCAGTCTTTGGTGTATACCGCGGTCTGGGAGTTTCGGCTGAGTTGGGTGGTGTCACGGCGGGTAAAGTCAGTGATCGTCGACAGCAGAATATCGACGGCAAAGACATACTCCATACCCTGGTCATGCCACTTAATCGAGGCGGTGATTCCCAGATCTTTGGTGGTGAAGAAAAGATAAGGCTCGGTCCAGAAAACTTCTTCATCCGGCAAGTCTTTTAGCCCAACATACCAGGCGCGGCTTCTCGGTTCGTAGTCCACCTCCTGCCATTCCGGAGACTTCGGCCGGCCCTCCCGGTCAAGGTCAAACCAGAGCGTCCGGGTCCCCCAAACCTCCCGGGAGACCACCCGGTTGCGGATGCGGCCGGATTCCAGGCGGATTATGAGAAAACCGTCGCCCCGGGCGTTGGCCACCTGCAGTGAAGACATTTCGGGGTAAAGCCGCATGAGCGGCAACAATAACGTGTTGATCCTGGTGACGGCCGAAAGCTGGCTCGCGGTTAGCTTGCCGGCTGGACCTGCCACGACCTCAGCCAGATTGAGCTTACCCGAAAGGCCCCAGCGCGCCGCAATCAGGGCATTGATATTCACCGGCTGAAAGAAGCGGTCCATTTCCTCCGTGGCTTGAAGCGTCCCTGTATTGATGAGTTTCTCGGACAGATCCTTTTCAGTCTGGCGGGCCCGGATGGTCATGAGCATGAGCACCGTCAGTGAACTCAACAGGATGAGTACCACGAAGCTACGCAGCAGACTCCACCGGATCGAGATGGTTTTACCGAATAGGCCCATAGTTTGCCCAGTTAGGCCGCGGCATCCTGCCGCAGTTATTGATCTTTACTCAGCCATGGAAAAGATACCTGATCACGCCGGCCGGGGCACTGCCCTCCCTTCCCGAAACCCGGCGAAATTATGACCCACTATATAAGATGAGCAGTTAAAAGGCAAAAAGTTAAGGCCCGGGAGCAGAGGGCCACCCCCCTCGTAAACTCGGCTTTTTCTATGGCTTAGGACCGCATTTTCCACTAAAGTTGAATCGGTTGCCGCCATCGTCATCCTGACGCCACGATTTTTTACTCAGAGGTTATGCTCATGCCTGACAAACCGGTCCTGGTTACCGGCGCCACCGGCTATGTGGGAGGCCGCCTGGCGCCCCGGCTCTTGGCCGCGGGGTACCGGGTCCGGGCCCTGGGGCGTTCCCTCAGCAAACTACGCAGTCGTCCCTGGGGCAACCATCCCCTCATTGAATTGGCCAAAGGCGACGTCATGGACGCCGAATCCCTGCGCCAGGCGGCCAAAGGGTGCTGGGCGGCCTTTTACCTGGTGCACTCCATGACCGCCGCCGCCCGGGATTTCGCCGCAACCGACCGCCAGGCCGCCCGCAACATGGTTCTGGCCGCCGCTGAAGCCGGTCTGGACCGCATCATCTACCTGGGGGGATTGGGGGGGGCCGACGACCCCAACCTGAGCGAGCACCTGCGCTCCCGCTTTGAGGTGGCCCGGATTCTCCAATCGGGGACCGTCCCCACCATCTTCTTGCGGGCCGCCATGATCCTGGGTTCCGGGGGCGCGGCCTTCGAAATCCTGCGGTACCTGGTGGACCGCCTGCCGGTGATGCTCACCCCCCGCTGGGTCCACACCCCGGTGCAGCCCATCGCCATCCGCAACGTCCTTACCTACCTGATGGGGTGTCTGGAACACGACGACACCCGGGGCCAGACCTTCGATATCGGCGGCCCGGAGGTGGTGACCTACCGGCAACTGATGGATATCTATGCCGAAGAGGCGCACCTCGCCCGGCGCCTCATCATCCCGGTACCGGTGCTCACCCCCCGGCTGAGTTCCTACT
>JAGVPN010000062.1 GCA_020052215.1 Syntrophobacterales bacterium | reverse complement strand
GGCGGAGGCGGCTCCGGCGGTGGAAGAGCAAACCGAATTCGACGTGGTCCTGACGGTCTGCGGTCCCAACAAGATCCAGGTGATCAAGGAAGTCCGGGCCGTCACCAGTTTGGGGCTGAAAGAGGCCAAGGAAGCGGTGGAAAATGTGCCCACCACTCTGAAAGAAGCGGTTTCCAAGGCGGAAGCCGAAGAAGTCAAGAAGAAGGTGGAAGCCCAGGGAGCTACCGTCGAAATCAAGTAGGACTTGCTGGTAGTATTTGGGGTCGGGTTTTGCGGGCGAAAAGGTCAAAAGGCGGAAAGGTTTTTTTCCTTTTCTCCCTTTTTCCTCTTGCCCCATTTCCCCTTCACCGCCAGAGAATGGGAGTTATCCGTTGCACCAAGAGCAGTCCCCAAGACTCAGGCCATACCTTTAAGGAGTATTCATGGCCAACGCACTATCGCCTTTAAGGGTGTACCGCAAAAATTTCGGTAAGATCGAGCGGGTGGTGGACATTTCTAATCTCATCGAGATGCAGAAAGAGTCCTACCACCGTTTCCTGCAAAAAGACGTGGAACCAGGGGCGCGCTCCGACTACGGCCTCCAGGGAGTATTCAAGAGCGTCTTTCCCATTCGGGATTTTAGCGGCGTGTGCTCCCTGGAGTTCGTGGAGTACGGACTGGGAGACCCCAAGTACGACGTGGACGAATGCCAGCAGCGGGGCATGACCTTTGAAGTGCCCATGAAGATACGGGTGCGCCTGGTGGTCCACGATCTGGGGCCGGACTCCAAGGCCCAGACCATCCGGGACATCAAGGAGCAGGAAATCTATTTCGGCACCCTGCCGATGATGACCGAGCACGGCACCTTCATCATCAATGGCACCGAGCGGGTGGTGGTGAGTCAGTTGCACCGCTCCCCCGGCCTGTTCATCGATCATGACCGGGCCAAGATCCACTCCAGCGGTAAAATCATCTACTCGGCGCGGTTGATTCCGCTCCGGGGGTCATGGATCGATTTCGAGTTCGATCCCAAGGACATCCTTTACGTACGTATCGACCGGCGGCGCAAGTTTCCCGCCACCATCCTCCTGAAGGCCCTGGGGTACACTACGGAAGAGTTGCTCAACTTCTTCTATAAGACCCAGCGGGTGTATCTGGAGGGAGAGACCATCCGGCAGGCCTTCTTTCCGGAACTGCTGGTGGACAAAACCGCGACCAGCGACATCCTGGATCCCAAGAAGGGAGATGTCCTGATCAAGAAGGGCAAACGCCTGACCCCGGTGTTGGTCCAAAAGATGAAACGGGCCGGGGTGGAGACCGTCCAGGGGATCGCCGCCGACCTGGTGGGCCGGGTGGTGGCCCATGACATCCTGGACCCGGTGAGCGGGGAAGTCCTGGCCCAGTGCAACGAGATGCTGGCCGAAGACAAGATCGCCCAGATGCAGGCCCGGGGCATCAAGGAACTCGACCTGCTGTTCATCGACGGGGTCAACGTCAGCGCCTGTCTCCGGAACACCCTGGTGGCGGACAAGTCCGCCTCGGTCAAAGAGGCCGTCCTGGAGATTTACCGGCGCCTGCGTCCCAGTAATCGTCCCAACGACGAAGTGGCCACGACTTTCTTTCAAAATCTCTTTTTTAACCCGGAATATTACGATCTGTCGCCGGTGGGCCGGCTCAAGTTGGACCTGAAGCTCAGGGCCCCGGAAGACCGTCTGCCGTTGACCAAGAGGACCCTGGACAAAGAGGACATCCTCCTGGCGGTGCGAGAGCTCATCACCCAGAAGGACCGGGAAGGACCCGTGGACGACATCGACCACCTGGGCAACCGCCGGGTCCGGGCCGTGGGCGAATTGCTGGAGAACCAGTTCCGGGTGGGGCTGGTGAGGATGGAGCGGGCCATCAAGGAACGCATGGCCATCCAGGACCTGGACACCCTGATGCCGCATGACCTGGTGAACGCCAAGCCGGTGCAGGCGGTGATCAAGGAGTTTTTCGGCACTTCCCAGCTCTCCCAGTTCATGGATCAGACCAACCCGTTGAGCGAAATCACCCACAAGCGGCGCCTGTCCGCCCTGGGACCCGGGGGGCTGACCCGGGAACGGGCCGGGTTCGAGGTCCGGGACGTGCACCCCACCCACTACGGCCGCATCTGCCCCATCGAGACCCCGGAAGGTCCCAACATCGGGCTCATCGTGTCGCTGTCCACCTTTGCCCGGGTCAACGAGTTGGGGTTCATCGAAACCCCCTACCGGGTGGTGGAAAGGACGGAAAAGGGCGGCAAGGTGACGACCCGGGTCACCAAGAAGATCAGATACCTGAGCGCCCTGGAGGAAGGTGACAAGGTCATCGCCCAGGCCAACGCCCCCCTGGACAGTAAAGGGCGGTTTCTGACGGATATGATCGAAGCCCGGAAATGGGGGGAATTCATCATCGCCCACCCCAAAGATATTGAATACATGGACGTGTCCCCCAACCAGCTGGTGAGCGTGGCCGCGTCGCTGATCCCCTTCCTGGAGCACGACGACGCCAACCGGGCCCTGATGGGTTCCAACATGCAGCGCCAGGCGGTGCCGCTGTTAACCAGCAGTTCGCCCCTGGTGGGAACGGGCATGGAAGGCGTGGTGGCCCGGGATTCGGGGGTCACGGTAGTGGCCCGGCGCCGGGGTTTTGTGGAGGACGTGGACTCCACCCGGATCGTTATCCGGGCGGCGGAGCCCGGCAAGAGCGGCAACGGTTCTCCGGTGGACATCTACAAGCTGACGAAATTCCAGCGCACCAACCAGAACACCTGTTTCAACCAGCGGCCCATCGTGGGGCCTGGAGATCTGGTGGAGAAAGGCCAGATCATCGCCGACGGCCCGGCTACGGCCATGGGCGAACTGGCCCTGGGCAAGAACGTCATGGTGGCCTTCATGCCCTGGGGCGGCTACAACTTTGAAGACTCCATCCTGGTGAGCGAGCGCCTGATCAAAGACGACGTCTTCACCTCCATCCACATCGAAGAATTCGAAGTGATGGCCCGGGACACCAAACTGGGGAAAGAGGATATCACCCGGGATATCCCCAACGTGGGCGAAGACGCCCTGGGCAACCTGGATGACAGCGGTATCATCTGGTTGGGTTCCGAAGTGCGCCCCGGCGACATCCTGGTGGGCAAGATCACCCCGAAAGGCGAGACCCAGCTCACTCCCGAAGAAAAGCTGCTCCGGGCGATTTTCGGCGAGAAGGCCGGCGATGTAAAGGACACCTCGCTCCGGGTCCCACCGGGGATCGAAGGCGTGGTGATCGACGCCCGGGTCTTTTCCAGGAAGGGCGTGGAAAAGGATGACCGCAGCCGCTCCATCGAAGACGAGGCGGTGGCCAAGCTGCAAAAGGACCAGGCCGACGAGATCGCCATCATCACCCAGAGCTACCGCCAGAAGGTGAAAGACCTGGTGGTGGGGCGGAAGGTGGCCGACAACCTGGACGACGAGCGCACCGGCAACACCTTCCTGCATGCGGGAGAGCCGGCGCCGGCGGATCTGGTGAAGCGTCACAATCTGGAGTTCTGGCGGCACGTGTCCTTTGAGGAACCGGGCATAGAAGACCAGTTGGACCAGCTCCTGGACCGCTACCAGGAACAGCTCCACCTGGTGAACATAGTCTTCGAAGCCAAGCTGGGCCGGCTCCGGAAAGTGGACGAACTGCCACCCGGGGTGATCAAAAAGGTCAAGGTGTTCGTGGCCATGAAGCGCAAGCTGGCCGTGGGCGACAAGATGGCTGGCCGCCACGGCAACAAAGGGGTGGTGTCCCGCCTCATGCCGGAAGAAGACATGCCCTATTTTGCCGACGGCACGCCGGTGGACATCGTGCTCAACCCCCTGGGGGTGCCTTCCCGCATGAACGTGGGCCAGGTGTTGGAGACCCACATGGGTTGGGCTTCCCATATCCTGGGACAACGCATCGGCGAGATGATCGATAAGTTTTACAGTCTGGAATCCATCCAGACGCGGCTGAAGCGGATCCTCAATCCCGACGACCTCCTGGCCAAAGAGATCGATTCCCTGACTTACGACGAACTCCGGGACATCTGGCAAAAACACTACCATGACGGCATTCACATGGCCTCCCCGGTCTTTGACGGGGTGACGGAAGATGAGGTCGAGGCCTACCTGGCGGAGGCCGGGCTGCCCACCGGCGGCCAGTCGCGCCTCCGTGACGGCCGCACCGGCGAGGAGTTCGACCGGGACGTGACCGTGGGGGTGATGTACATGATGAAGCTGCATCACCTGGTGGCCGACAAGATCCATGCCCGCTCCATCGGACCCTACTCCCTGGTGACCCAGCAGCCCCTGGGCGGCAAGGCCCAGTTCGGCGGTCAGCGTCTGGGGGAAATGGAAGTCTGGGCCCTGGAAGCTTATGGCGCGGCCTATACTCTGCAGGAATTCCTGACAGTGAAGTCGGACGACGTGGCCGGCCGGACCCGCATGTACGAAAAGATCTTCAAAGGCGAATACGATTTGGAAGCGGGGCTGCCGGAATCCTTTAACGTCCTGGTGCGGGAGCTCAAGAGCCTGGCGCTCAATGTGGAGCTCCTGAAGAAGGACAAGGACAAGTCCTGAGGACCTGCCTTTTATGGAAAAGATGCGCGAAATTGCTTTAGAAGATTTGAACAGCCTGTTCGCCCGGCCGGAAGACCCCATCGCCATCAACGCGGTGCGGTTGTCCCTGTCGTCTCCGGATATGATTCGCTCCTGGTCCTTCGGCGAAGTGAAAAAGCCGGAGACCATCAACTACCGCACCTTCAAACCGGAACGGGACGGCCTGTTCTGCGCCAAGATCTTCGGACCGGCCAAGGATTATGAATGTAACTGCGGCAAATACAAGCGCATGAAGCACCGGGGGATCACCTGCGAAAAATGCGGGGTAGAGGTGATCCAGTCCAAGGTGCGGCGGGAACGGATGGGCCACATCGAGCTGGCCTGCCCGGTGGTGCACATCTGGTTTTTGAAGAGCCTGCCCAGCAAGATCGGCAACCTCCTGGACCTGACCCTCAAAGAGCTGGAGAAGATCCTCTATTTTGAGGCCTACGTGGTGGTGGACGGAGGTGACACCGAGCTGACCAAGGGCATGCTCCTGTCCGAGGAAAAATTCCGCCAGTCCCGGGAAGAGTATGGCAACCGGTTCAAGGCGGGCATGGGGGCCGAGGCCATCCGGGAGATGTTGAAGGCAGTGGAACTGGACCCCCTGTCCCAGGTAGTGCGCCAGGAGATGCTCAAGACCAGTTCCGACGCCAAGCAGAAGAAGCTGGGCAAACGGCTCAAGATCATCGACGCCTTTAGGGAGTCCAGCCAGCGGCCCGAGTGGATGGTCATGGAGGTGATTCCCGTGCTGCCTCCGGACCTCAGGCCACTGGTCCACCTGGACGGCGGCCGCTTCGCCACCAGCGACCTGAACGACCTCTACCGGCGGGTGATCAACCGCAACAACCGGTTAAAACGGCTCCTGGAGCTCAACGCCCCGGACATCATCATCCGCAACGAAAAGCGCATGCTGCAAGAGGCGGTGGACGTTCTGTTCGAGAACGGCCGCCGGGGCCGCACCATCACCGGCCCCAATAAGCGGGCTTTGAAATCGCTCTCCGACATGCTCAAGGGCAAGCAGGGCCGCTTTCGCCAGAACCTCCTGGGAAAACGGGTGGACTATTCCGGGCGCTCGGTAATCGTCATCGGGCCGGAACTGCGGCTGCACCAGTGCGGCCTGCCCAAGCAGATGGCCCTGGAGCTCTTCAAACCCTTCATCTTCCACAAGCTGGTGGCCAAAGGCTATGCCACCACCATCAAGGTGGCCAAGCGCCTGGTGGACCGGGAGACCCCGGAAGTCTGGGACATCCTGGACGAAGTGGTGCGGGAGCACCCGGTGATGCTCAACCGGGCCCCCACCCTGCACCGGCTGGGGATCCAGGCCTTTGAGCCGCTGCTCATCGAGGGTAAGGCCATCCAACTGCACCCCCTGGTCTGTACCGCGTTCAACGCCGACTTTGACGGCGACCAGATGGCGGTGCACGTGCCGTTGTCCATCGAGGCCCAGATCGAGGCCCGGGCGTTGATGATGTCCACCAACAACATCTTAAGCCCGGCCAACGGGGACCCCATCATCATCCCCACCCAGGATATCGTGCTGGGGCTCTACTACCTCACCCGGGAACGCCCTTTCGCCAAAGGCGAGCGGGTGGCCACCAACGGCAAGCAACCCCTGCCCTACGCCTCTCCCGAGGAGGTGCGGGTGGCCTACGACCAGGGCGCGGTTCATCTCCAGGCCCGGATCCCGGTGCGCATCGACGGCAAGATTTACCAGACCACGGTGGGCCGGGTGATCCTCCGGGAGATCCTCCCCGAGGGGCTCCCCTTTGACCTGATCAACGGCACCATGACCAAGAAGGAGATCCGCAAGCTCGTGTCGGTGGGCTACCGCACCTGCGGCATCAAGGCTACGGTCATCTTTGCGGACCAGTTGAAGAATTTGGGCTACAAGTACGCCACCCAGGCGGGCATCTCCATCTCCATCAAAGACATGGTGATCCCCAGCCGCAAACCGGCAATCCTGAGCCAATCCCAGTCCGAAGTGAGCCAGGTGGAGGAGCAGTACCAGGAAGGTCTGATCACCGAGGGTGAAAAATACAACAAGGTGGTGGACATCTGGGCCAAGGCCACCGACGAGATCGCCGCGGAGATGATGGCGGAGATGGCCCGGGAGGTGATCGCGGTGGAAGATCCCGACCCGGATAACCCGGGTCAGACCATCGTCCGCCAGGAAGAGGTGGCCTCCTTCAACCCGGTGTTCATGATGGCCGACTCCGGCGCCCGGGGCAGCAAGGACCAGATGCGGCAGCTGGCCGGCATGCGGGGCTTGATGGCCAAACCCAGCGGTGAAATCATCGAGACCCCCATCACCGCCAACTTCCGGGAAGGCCTCTCGGTGCTCCAGTACTTCATTTCGACTCACGGCGCCCGGAAAGGTCTGGCGGACACGGCCTTGAAGACCGCCAACTCCGGGTATTTGACCCGGCGGCTGGTGGACGTGGCCCAGGATGCGGTCATCACCGAGGACGACTGCGGCACCATCGACGGCATCTATGTCAAACCCCTGGTGGAAGGCGGCGAGATCATCGAGCGGGTGGGCGACCGGGTGCTGGGCCGGGTGGCCCTGGAAGACATTATCGACCCCCACACCGGCGAAGTGCTGGTAGTGGCCAACCAGGAGATCGACGAGGAGGCCTCCCGGCGCATCGAAGACTCAGGGCTGGGCCAAGACGAAAAGAAGGGGGTGCAGATCCGGTCGGTGCTGACCTGCCAGACGCGGCGGGGAGTGTGCGCCAAGTGCTATGGCCGGGACCTGGGACACGGCACCACGGTGTCCATGGGCGAGGCCATCGGCATCCTGGCGGCCCAGAGCATCGGCGAGCCCGGCACCCAGCTGACCATGCGGACCTTCCACATCGGCGGCACGGCCTCCCGGCGGGTGGAACAGAGCGTCCACGTGGGCCGGGGCCGGGGAGTGATCCGCTTTGAAAACTTCGTTGATTCCAAGAAGGAAATTCCTTGCCCCATGAAAACGGCGGTTGACCGGAACGGCAACCAGGTAAACCTGAGCCGCCTGGCGGAACTGGTGATCCTTTCCGACAAGGGGGTTGAGCGGGAAAGGTATCCCCTGACCTACGGCGCCCACCTCAATGTAAAAGATGGTGAAGAGGTGGCCGCGGGAAAAATCCTGGCGGAGTGGGACCCCTTCACCAACGCCATGCTCACGGAAGTGGGCGGGACCATCAAGTTCGGCGACATCCTGGAAAATATCTCGGTGCAGGAGCGGGTGGACCCGGTCACGGGCAAATCCTCCCGCCTCATCGTGGAGAGCAAGGATGCGGAACTGCGCCCCCGCATCTCCGTGAAGAACATCGAGGGCCAGACCGTCAGGATTCCCGGATCTCCGGCCTCGGCCCGCTACTTCATGCCGGTGGGGGCCATCATCATGGTCACCGAAGGCGACCAGGTGTTCCCCGGGGACGTCATTGCCAAGATCCCCCGGGAGACCACCAAGACCAAGGATATCACCGGGGGCCTGCCTCGGGTGGCGGAACTCTTTGAAGTGCGCAAGCCCAAAGAAACCGCCATCATCAGCGAAATCGGCGGGGTGGTGTC
>JAGVPN010000429.1 GCA_020052215.1 Syntrophobacterales bacterium | reverse complement strand
TGGTCCAGGACTCGGTCTGCTGGGCCAACCGCGGCGGTGGCAAAACCCTCCTGGGCGCCCTGGCCACCTGGCTGGATACCGTGTTTAAGACCGGGTGTGCCACCAAGGTGTTAGGCGGGTCTCTGGAACAGAGCAAGCGCATGTACGAACACCTTACCGGAGAGGGAGACGGCTGGGGCATGGTGACCGCGGATTTCCAATACCTGCTGCGCGGCGACATGCTGGCACAACGAACGGTCCTGGGCAACCTGTCGAACATCCAGATTCTCACGGCCTCATCTAAGAGCGTTCGCGGGGCGCACCCGCAGAAACTTAAATTGGATGAGATTGATGAGATGGATCCCCGGATTTACGAGGCCGCCTTGTCCATCCCCATGAGTAAGCGGGGGCACCGGGCCAGCACGCATATCTACTCCACCATGCACAAGACCTATGGCCTCATGCAGTCGGTCGTGGAAGAGGCCCCGGCCCGGGGCTACCGGCTTTACAAGTGGTGCATTCTTGACGTGCTGGAGCGGTGCGATGGCCGAGATTGCGAGACTTGCGACCTGTGGGATGAATGCCAGGGCCGGGCTCGCCATGCCGACGGGTACTATCGGATCGATGATGCAATTTCCAAAAAGCGACAGGTATCAGAACAAACATGGCTCTCGGAGTACCTGTGCATGATGCCAAGTTCGGAAGGGTTGATTTATAAAGAGTTCGATATGGCACTGCATGTTGTTTAGACCTTAATGCAGCGTCACTGATTCCCATAAATAATATCCTTATAAAACCCAATAACAGTTGGGAGCGGTGAAGTTTGCCCTTAAACTGAAGTAACGTTAATTACAATGCTGAACACTACTTAGGATTGTGAGAATAAACCTGCGATTGTGAGAATAAACTTCTTTACATAGGTGCGTAATATTATAGGCTAAAACTAAAACACAATAACAATTCATGGCAATAAAGGAGTACGCAACTATAGGATAAAGTAACGACGCAAAAGCCGTAACCAGCAGCGCTCCCCGGGGGGAGTCCGGGAGCCTAATAGAACCCCCCACAAAACAGAAGGCAGCGCTGGTTACAATCAGAAAGAGGATAGCAACTCTGGCAATCCTACGGGAAAAGCGAAATTGCAAATGAGGCGCAGCTCAAGGCGCAATGGATTCCCGAAACTGGGATACCCGGAGGGCGAGCGAGGCCTCCCCGGCTCAAGGGTCAAACTGGAAAAGGCGGGTAGGTTAGCAGGACCGGAAAACTGCTGAGGACTGAGCACTCTGGCAGGAAACCAAGAAGCTCACGGACTTATGGATTGGCCGAGACGAATCCTGGAGGTAGGGACCCTCCTAAAAGATACCCTGGTTTTTGGTCTCCTTATACCAAGCGCAGAGAGGACCCGGAGATGGGCGGGACGGCGGAAACCTGAATCAATCCTGAGCGCAAGCGGCCTGGAGGTGGAGGAGCGACGGAAACTCCAGGAAGGAAGGGAACGAGGACGGCGGACAAAGTTCAAGCGGCCGGCGAGCAAAGCGTGAAGCTGATAACCCTTAACAAAAATTGTAGTGAGGCTCTGAACGACGGGGCGCGAGTCTGGCGGATTCGTGCCTCTCTTTGAGTGCCTTACTCATCCCGACTGGAGGCAACGACGATGACTATCGAAGAACTTAAGAAACTACCGGTGGCAAAGGTGCGGCGGATAGCCAGAAGCCTCAACATCATTATTGATCTTCCGGACATGACCAAAGTTGAGATGGTCGGCATGATCTCCGACCGCTTGGGCGAAGACAAGGTGGGCTGGACGCTTTTGGACCAATTCAAATAACTCGTGTAGGTTTAGGTGATTAAACCCATAGCCCGGGGCGTCCTGGAAGGCACGAGGACGGGGCGCCCCGAAAGGAGGTGGGGTGCAAACCAGTAACTTCTCAAGAATATGCAGTCAACAAGACGGCTTCGGGAGCAGTAGCGTTTCTATCGCCCTCCGGGCCCCGCGGTGGTACCGGGGGCGAACCTACCCGGCCCTGGCCCCCCGGCGCGAGATGCTGAAGATGGACGAGGCCACCTACCGGGAAGAGTATCGGAAGATCCTGGACAACCTGGACCCCCGGCAGGTTTATGAGGACCTGGGGGAAAATTCCATCCTCATTTGTTGGGAGGCTCCGGGCAAATTCTGTCACCGGCGCCTGGTGGCCGAATGGCTGGAGAAGCACCTGGGAGTGACGGTGCCGGAACTGCGGGATCCGAGTCTGTTTGACATCCTTTAAGTAAAAACACTCTTTTTTGGAGACAAGACGATGATCACCGATTATCTGAAGGCCGGTTACCCGGTCCTTATGGTGCGGACGCATGAGCCGGAGCGGTTCATCGGCTCCATGGTCAAGAAGATCAATGGCAGGACCCCTTATCAATGGGACATCGTGAGGGGCTATCGGGAATTGGGAAACGGGGCGGAATGGCAAGAGTGCGACCCCTTCGACCTTCCTAATGCGGCGGCAAGGGGCAAAGAAAAATCGGTGTGGTTCCTGAGAAATTACCATTTCTTTATTAAGGAGCCGCCGGTTATCCAGGCGATTCAAAACAACCTGCCGGTTTACAAGGCCAAGGGGATCACGCTGGTCATGGTTGCCCCGGACGCTGAGTTGCCCGCGGAACTGGAGCGGGAGGTGGTGGTTCTGGATTTTCCCCTGCCCACCCGGGAAGAGTTGAAGGGAATCCTGGCAGGCCTGGAGGATAGCACCGGGGTCAAGGCCGGGGATGAGGACATGGTCCTGGATGCGGCCCAGGGGCTCACCTGGGAGGAAGCAGAGAACGCCATGGCGTTAGCCCTGGTGCGTCAGAAATGCTTCGACCCCAAAACCATCACCGAGCTAAAGGCCCAGATGGTCAAGAAGTCGGCGGCCCTGGAGTTCAGCCAGTTCAAGGAAACCTTTGAAACCCTGGGCGGCCTGGAGAACCT
>JAGVPN010000184.1 GCA_020052215.1 Syntrophobacterales bacterium | reverse complement strand
GGGCCGTGGACGCCCCGGGCAGCGCCAGGGACGCCTGGGCCATCGAGGTGGCCAGTTCCTTTGATGTCAACTGGGCCTTTCGGGCTGAGGCCGGGTAATTCCGGGGAGAGTCAGCGCCCTTCTCCCCGCCATATTCCAAACTGGAGCGAATGAGCCGTTGACTCAGTCCAAAACCATGAAAAGCCGTTGTAGGGGCGGTTCGCGAACCGCCCCTACAAAAACTATTCCAAACAGGCAAAGCGAGGTTAATCCATGTCCCTGATAGACCTTCCCCAGACCAAGTGGGGCAGCGGCACCGGCCGCCAGGTTATTTTGAAAGGCGATTTCGCCAAGCTCGAGCAAGCGGTGACCGAGGCCTTCGAATTCACCCTGGGACCCGGGCTGGAATTTGTGGACAGCGCCACCCTCCGGGTCAACGCCACGGCCGACTGCAAGGCCCGGGCGATGTTGTGCGGCTTTCCTTCCCCCCTGGCCCGGGGCCACTGGGTGGACGGGGGCCTGAGCGACGGCCGTTATCGGGAAAACGCCGCCCCGGTAAGCCTCAACCTGGCCACCGCCGCACATCTCTGGGGCGCCGAAAAGTCCGACCAGTGGTATGCGGTCTATGCCCTGGCGGGAGCCAGCGACACCATCTTCTCCCTGAAAGCCATGCCGGTAATCAGGGTGGCCTCCCAGGACAGCCAGGTGATTACCCTGAGGAACAACGCCAATGGGGCCAATATCGGTTATGGGTTTACCCTTAACGAACTGGCGGGGGCCGGTCTCCTGATCCTCAGCGGGGCTTCCCGGGGCCTGCTCCGGGCCATCACCGCCAACAATGACGACAACGGCACCGGGGGCACCATCACCTATGGCGGCGCGGCCCTGACCCTGGCCCAAGGGGATTGGGGCATGGTTCTGCCGGCCACCAACTTTCGGTACCTGGGCATGGCGTTAAACGACGCCTCCGGCAACCTGGCGCCTTTTTACCAGGAAGCGGGGCGCACCACTTACCGCAGCCCCCGGCAGTTGTGCAGCGGGGCCATTAACGGCTACACCCTGATGGACCTGGGTCTGGTGCTGCCGCCCACGGCGTACGCGCTTACAGGCTATGCCGCGGCCGCGGCCGGCTACGATCTGAAGCTGGCCGTGTCCTACGACGGCAGCACCCCGGGCCTGGTGGTTCACGGCAGCCCGCCGGCCACCGCCTTCCAGGGCGAGCGGGGGGCCATACCCTTTGCCTGCCAGGTGTTGGATGGTTGCCGGGTATATTTGAACAACGACAACACTGCCAATCAGGCGGTCAAGGTAACGGGGTGGAGGGAATGATGACCTTGGAGGGCAAGAAAACCTACATCACCGCCGTGGTGGCGGCCCTGGCCAGTTTTGCCCTGGCCATGGGGTGGCTGAGCCAGGAACAGTACCAGGTGGTCCTCGGTCTGTTGGCGTCCCTGGGACTGGCGGCGCTGCGGGCCGGGGTAGCCAAGAGCCCTACGGATCGGATTAAAGAAGGTGGACACGACGAAGCGGTGACCTTCTCCCAGGGTGCCAAACCTACGGCCAGGTACAGCGCCGGCGCCAACGGCTAAAGAATGAATCCGGGCGGGGCGGGGTGTCGCCACCACGCCCCCCCGGGGATTCCGGGAAAAATCATCTGATGAATTACCAGGACTTAAGTGAGCACATGGGGGCTTTGGTCTCTCTGCTGGGCCTCTTTGCCGGGGTGAGCGGCCTCCTGGTGTGGCGCATGCTGGTGCGCTTGGAAAAGAAGGTGGACGAACTGTCGCACCATTTTTCCAGTTGCCGGGAAGAACTGGGCGACCGCTTTGTTTCCCGCTTCGAGCATGAGGTGGAGCACCACGGCATGTGGGAAGCCCTGAATTACCACGGCCACGATATGCGGGGGAGGGTGGTGCGATGAGCGAAGATCGGGTGGATTGTCTGGTCAGCCATCTCCACCCTGAGGAGGGAGGGCCATGATCGAATACCCGTGGATGGCGATTGCCAGAAGCAAACTTGGCATCCATGAAATCCCCGGCCCAGAGGCAAATGCCTTTATCGTGGAGTGTTTGGAATCCACAACGATTGGCTACCCTGACAATCAAGCCGACGAAACGGCCTGGTGCTCAGCCTTTGCCAACCGGGTCATGCAGTTGGCCGGGTATGATGGCACCAATAACGCCTGGGCGAGATCGTGGCTCAATTGGGGCCGGGAGCCCACCGATGAAGAGTTCGGCCAAGGGGTGGTGGTGGTCCTGGCGCGTGGCCCCCAATCCGGCCATGTAGGGTTCCTGGAGGATTGGGAAGACAACCGGGTAAGACTCCTGGGCGGCAACCAGGGGGATGCCGTTGGTTCCGCCTGGTTCCCCATGAGTCGGGTCTTGGGGTATCGGGTCCCTGCCTGACCAGGGGAGACGGTAAACCTGCTCCGGGCTTGACGGGTAGCGGTTTTTCTGATAGGCCTGTGCATCAGAAGGACGGCCGGGCATGAACCTGTTAGACCTGGGGATTATTATTCTTCTGGGCTTGATCACCCTGAGAGGCTATTACCGGGGCCTGTTTCAGGAGTTGGGGACCCTGGTGGGGGTGGTGGGGGGCGTGGTGGTGGCGGCCCACACCTACCTCCGCCTGGCGTCTTGGTTGGCTCCCTGGATCACCGACCCCAACCATGCCCGGTGGGTCGCCTTTGCCGTGGTGTTCGTGGCCGTCTACTGGCTCACCCGGCTGGTGGCCCATTTTATCCAGCGCCTGCTCTACCATCTCTACCTGGATTTTTTTGACCGCCTCCTGGGCGGGACCTTTGCCCTGGCCAAAGGGGCGCTCCTGGTGGGTTTTGCCCTGATGTTGTTGGGGGTGGTGCTGCCCCGAAACTCCCACCTGTTGAAAGGCTCCGTCGCCGCTCCCCACCTCATTTCTCTCTCCCGCCAATCTTTGGAATTGCTTCCACCGGACTTCAAGCAACGTCTGAACGATTACCTGAAGGAATGGCGCCGGCCCCGGGAAAATCGCCAGGTAGAGGAATCCCGGCCTCAGGAGGATCAGGGGCCGCCGCCGCCGGCCGCGCCCAGGCCAAATTTAGGGCAGGGACTCCGGGTCTGAAGCGGCGGGCTTATTCAAGAATCGCTGCTATAAGTTTGGCAAGCTTTCAGCAGTCAGCTTTATGGTTTCTTTTATTTCATAGAGAAAACGGTATAGCAACATGACCGATACAAACGGCGACCCGGGTGCGGCGCTGAATGAATTTGTGGCCATTGTGCGGCGCTTGCGGGGGCCGGGGGGATGCCCCTGGGACGCCCAGCAGACCCCGGAGACCTTAAAGACTTATCTGCTGGAAGAGGCTTATGAACTGGTGGAGGCCCTGGACAGCAATGATCCCGGCAAGATCAAAGAGGAACTGGGGGACCTGCTGCTGCACCTGGTGTTCTTGAGCGACCTCTATCAGGAGCGGGGGAATTTTTCTCTGGCGGAAGTGACTGCGGGAATCGCGGCCAAGATGATCCACCGGCATCCCCATGTATTTGGGGACGCCCAGGCCGAGACCCAGGAAGAACTGCGCCGTCTCTGGCAGCAGGCCAAAGCCCAGGAAGGCAAGACTCCGGCGGCGCCGACCCTGGGTCAGGTCTCTCCGGCCCTGCCGGCCCTGGTTCAGGCCCAGCGTCTGGGGGAGGCCGCGGCCCGCCGGGGTTTCGATTGGCCCAACCTCAAAGGCGCCTTGGATAAAGTCCAGGAGGAATGGCAGGAGTTGCGCCAGGCCCTGTCCCAGCCCGCCAACCCGGCCTGGGAGGAGGAACTGGGGGACCTGCTTTTCTCCGTGGTCAATGTCGCCCGTTTCCTCAACATCGATTCCGAAGGGGCCCTGAGGCGCACCATTTATAAATTCATCAAGCGGTTTAACGTGGTGGAACGAACCCTGGCCAAGCAGGGCAAGACCCCGGAGACCGCCACCCTGGAGGAGATGGATACCATTTGGGAAGGCTGCAAAAAAGAGAAAGCCCCATCCCCGTGAGGGCGCGGCCGCAGCCAGGCCCATATCCTGCCAGAGATTTTTTTTCCCGGGCAGAATCCTTGTCAAGGCCGGGGAAAGGTGATAGATTTAATCAATTTAAGGGGTTAATGCGCTATGCCAGCCGGCCGGTCCCGGGGAACTTTCCGCCTGAGCCTGATCATCGTGATCATCGTGGCCGGGGCCGCCCTCTTATCCATTCTTTTTTACACCTTCTGGCAACGACTGAATAAGCAGGTGGAGGTTATCCTCCAGGAACAGTTCAACCAGCAGCAGTTGATGCTGGCCCGCAAAATCGCCGACAACGTGGAGTCCTATTTCGACTTCCTGGAGAACGCCCTCCTGGGCTATGCCGGCCTGTTCCAAACCACCCCGCCCGACGAGCGGACCATAGATGCATCCCTGGAAGAAAGGTTTGCCCGGCACAAGCGCTTCGGCCTGTTGGAGATTAACCGTTACAACTCCCAAGGCGTGGGGGTTCAGTCTTTCGGCACCTCCCCCCATCCGCCTCCGGCCGGCAGCCTGATCCTCCCGCCCCGATTCCTGGACTGGGGCAAAGACCCGGCGCACCGGGGCCGGCTGTTTTTGAGCAAGACCTTCGTGTCCCCCGATGCTCCCTGGAAAGACCGGCGAGTCATGCGTTTTTTGACCCCCCTCTATGGGCCCGGCCCTGAAGCTAACTTCGCCGGGGTGCTCGAATTTCTTATCAACCCATTTTTCATTTGCGAGAAAGTCATCGCCGATGTCCGTTCCGGCCAGAGCGGTTATGCCTGGATCATCGATCAAACCGGCGTATTTCTGGCCCATTATGAGAAAGATTTTGTTGGCCAGGATGCCATCAATGTCCGTTTGGCTCGCAATCCCAAAATTACGTTCACGGGCCTTCGGGAAATCCAGGCTGACATCCTGTTGGGGAAGGAAGGCTCGGGGCAATATACCTCCGGCTGGCACCGTCAGCAACTGGGACAGACCCCCAAGCTGGTGGCTTATACCCCCATTCGGTTTGATAAAGGGTTTATCACCGGGGTAACCGAGGTGGAAGACCCGAACCACAATCTCTGGGGGGTGGCGGTGGTAGCCCCGGTGGCGGAAGTCTCCGGCACCGTGGGGCGGGTCCTGCACCAGGAATTGTTCCTGGTAGGCCTGTTCTTTATCGTGGTGTTGGGGGCCAGCGGGGCTTTGATCGGCACCGCCTTGTTCTGGAACAAGAGTCTGAGCCGCCAGGTGGAGTTGAAAACCGAGGAACTCCTGGAGTCCCAGGAGCGTCTGCTGCATTCGGAGCGTTTTGCCGCGGTGGGGGAAGCGGCCGCTTATGTCAGCCATGAAATCAAGAATCCCCTGATGGTTATCGGCGGCCTGGCCAACCAGGTGGAGCGGCGCCTCTCCGAGGACCCGGCGGCCCAGGAGAAACTGGGGGTTATCCAGAAAGAAGTGAAGCGCCTGGAGTCTTTCCTGGGGGAATTGCGGGATTTTCTGCGCCCCGCCCCCCCTTCCCTCAAGAAAATCGATCTGAACCAGGTGATCCAGGACGTGAAGGCTTTGATGGGAGACGCCATCCAGGAAAAAGGGATTATTCTGGAAGAGCGGTTGGAGCCGAATTTGCCACCCGTTGAGGCCGACCCCAACCAGCTCGAACAGGTCCTGCTGAACCTGCTCAAGAATGCCCTGGAAGCCACGGAAGGCCAAGGCAAAATCTTGTTAAGCTCCGGGACCAGGGACGCTCAGGTGTGGTTTGCGGTCCAGGATACGGGCAAGGGGATGGGCAAGGACGTGCTGGAAAATATTTTTCATCCCTTTTATACCACCAAACACAAAGGCACCGGCCTGGGACTGGCGGTGATCAACAAAATTGTTACCGATCACCACGGCACCATTACGGTGGACAGCGTCGCCGGAAGCGGTAGTACCTTCACGGTGAGATTACCGAAAAAAGGCGCTGATGCTGCGTAAGCGCTCGCCCCACGACGAAACCCCGCCCCAGGAGCATCAAAAACGCCGCCGGGAACGCGTCCTCATCGCCATATCCCTGGTCCTGGTGGTGGCCATTACCTCCCTGGAAGTCCACCTGGTGCATCGGGGCGGCCAGCCGGTGACCGGCAGTCTCCTGGCCTTCGGCCTTCTTAATATCAATATCTTTCTCCTACTCCTGTTCACCTTTCTCATTTTCCGCCACCTGTCCAAGCTCTTTTTAGAGAGGCGCCGTAAAGTATTTGGCTCCCGCCTGCGGACCCGGCTGGTCCTGGCCTTCATTACCTTGACCCTGATGCCCACCCTCTTTCTCTTCGTCATGTCCTGGCAGCTGATGTCCAGCCGGGTGGATTACTCCTGGGACCGCCAGGTGGAGCAGTCCCTGAATCAGGCCCTGACCGTCAGCCGCACCGTTTCCCAGGAGTTGAAAAGCAAGCTCAAGGCCTGTGGTCAACTGGTGGGCCTGGAGTTGGCCCAAAGAGAGGGCTGGCCCCAGGAAGAGCAGGGTTCCCTGGCGGCTTTCCTCAAGCCCCGGATGGAGGACTTTCACCTGACGGGCCTGGAGGTCCGTGACCCCCGGGGGACCGTGGTGGCCGAAAGCCTGGCGCCGCAGGTGTTGCCGTTCCCGGCGCTGGCCTGGCCGGAGGTCAGATCCGCCGCCGAGGCCCAGGACCAGGTCATCCGGCAGCCCCTCCCGCAAGGAGAACTCCTGACCCTGCCGGTCCCCCTCAAAGACGCCGCCGGCTCCCTGACAGGTTATGTGGTGGTGCGGCAACTCATCCCCCAGGCCCAACTCCTGCAGATCGCCGCCGCGGCCAAGAGCCTTGAGGACCTGCGCCGGCGGCACCTGCTCTTCAGCCCTGTCCGAGTCAGCCATTACCTGACCCTGATCATCGTCACCCTCATCGCCATGATGGCCGCCATCTGGCTGGCTTTTTACATGGCCCGGGAGATAACCACCCCCATCCGCCAGCTGGCCGAAGGCACCGTGAAGGTGGCGGGGGGGGATTATGATATCCACATCGATCAGGAAGGCCTCGATGAAATCGGCTTCCTGGTGCAATCCTTCAACAAGATGACCCACGACTTGCAGCAGAGCCAGGCGCAGTTGGCCGCGACCTACCGGCAGTTGAGCGACAGCCACGCCCTGATTTCCGCCCAGAAGCGGGACATGGAAATTCTGCTCAAAAATGTGGCTGCCGGGGTGATCGGCATCGACGCCGCCGGGCGGGTGACCAACATCAACGATTCCGCCGCCCAGATGCTGCGTCTCAAGCGGGAAGAGGTCCTGGGCCAGGACTGCCGGATGCTGCTGCCTCCCGGGGAATATAACCGCATGGCCGACGTGGTGGCCGCGGCCCGGAAATCTTCCCGGGGTATGGTGGAAAAACCCCTGCACCTGGTTTTGCCGGACAAAACCCTCTATCTCCTGGTCAAAACCACGGCGCTCAGAGATGAGGCGGGCCAGGACCTGGGAGTGGTGCTGGTGTTCGAGGACCTGACGGAGTTAGAAAGGGCCCAGCGCCTGGCGGCCTGGCGGGAGGTGGCCCGGCGGATCGCCCACGAAGTCAAGAACCCCTTGACGCCCATCAAGCTGGTGGCCCAGCGCCTGCAGCGCCGCCTCCAAGGCCGTCTGGGCGAGGATGCCCCCATCTTTGACGAATGCACCCGGGTCATCATCAATCAGGCGGATGAGATCAAGAACCTGGTCAATGAATTTTCCCGGTTTGCC
>JAGVPN010000156.1 GCA_020052215.1 Syntrophobacterales bacterium | reverse complement strand
GCCAACGGCCGCCTGCGCCAGGTGCTGCAAGAGCACGCCCTGGGCGCGGGGCTTGATCTCTTCCTGCCTCCCCCGGCCCTCTGCACCGACAACGCCGCCATGGTGGCCGCCCTGGGCTACCGGCTGCTCATGGCCGGCGAGCGCCTGGACCTTAACGGCGACGTCTTTTCCCGGGGGTGAGGCTTTATTGTTTTGGTGAATTTCTTTCTGGTGCGTAGGACGCACCCTTAGTTCGGATATCGAAAGTTAAAAGTGTAGGGTGCGTCCTACGCACCACAAGTGAATGAATTTATGCCGGAATATTGCCGAGTCAAGACTTCAGGTGGCACCTATTTTTTCACGCTGGTAACCTATCTGCGTCGACCAATTTTAACCAACGAAATTGTCCGCCTGGCTTTGCGCGAAGGCATTCAAAGAGCCCGGCAAACTATGCCATTCAAGATCGAAGCCTGGGTGCTTTTACCCGATCACCTACATGCCGTTTGGACTTTGCCTCCGGAGGATAACCGTTACGCCTCTCGATGGGCCATTATTAAGCGGCAGGTAAGCAATCACTGCGGCAGGCAATTCAGTAATGGGGAACCAGTCAGTGATTCCAAGCAGAAACGCAAAGAAAGCGGTATCTGGCAGAGACGATTTTGGGAGCATCAAATCCGGGATGACCTGGATTTCAAGCGCCATATGGATTATTTGCATTGGAATCCGGTGAAACATGGCAAGGTGCGGCAAGTGGCGGATTGGCCGTTTTCTTCCTTCCACAGGTTGGCGGCCGCAGGGATCTATCCACCAGATTGGGGCAGCGATCCGGTTGACGTAGGTGAAGCAATCGACTTCGGAGAATAATTTTATGGTACGTAGGACGCACCCTACTTGCTTTTCCCGGGGTTGCCCGGCCTCTGCGGCCGACCGCCATCCCCTGGACTTGGACCCCGTTATCCCCGCGGTTCATTCCCGAAAAAAATAACCAAAATTATAGAAACCATCGGGGTATTGTAATAAGATAAGAGGAATTTTCCAGAGGCTTCGGGGAAGGTTAGATCGGCAGAGGCCCTTCCGCCCCCCATTGAGGTAAACTTGGACCAACAATTATCGGATGAACCGCCGGCGCTGTTGACGGACCTTTACCAACTGACCATGGCGGCCTGCTATTTCGACCAGAACATGCATGAGGAAGCCACCTTCAGCCTGTTCATCCGCAAGTATCCGGCCCAGCGCAACTACTTTGTGGCCGCGGGGCTGTCCGAGGTCTTGCAGTATCTGGAAACCCTGCGTTTCACGGACGATGACCTGTCTTATCTCGGGTCCACCGGCCTCTTTCCGGCGCGCTTTTTGGACTTTCTGAAAGATTTCCGCTTCACCGGCGAGGTCCAGGCCCTTCCCGAAGGCAGCATCTTTTTCGCAGATGAGCCCATCCTGGAAGTGAGCGCGCCCATCATTGAGGCCCAACTGGCGGAGACTTTCATCATCAACGCCGTCAGCCTCCAGACCATGATCGCCACCAAGGCCTCCCGGTCGGTCCAGGCGGCCGGGGGCCGGCCCCTGGTGGATTTTTCTTTGCGGCGCACCCAGGGCCGCGACGCCGGTCTCAAAGTAGCCCGGGCCAGTTACCTGGCGGGGTTTTTGGGCACCAGCAACGTCCTGGCGGGGAAACTCTTCGGCATTCCCATTTTCGGAACCATGGCCCATTCCTACATCATCAGTTTCCCCCACGAAATTGACGCCTTCCGGGTGTTCGCCCGGAACTTCCCCACCATCGTCACCCTGTTGATCGACACCTATGACAATATCTCCGGGGCCCGGCACGCGGTGACGGTGGCCAAAGAGATGGAGGCCCGGGGCCAGCGCCTGGACTTCGTGCGCCTGGACAGCGGCGACATGGCGGCCATCAGCCAGGAAGTGCGCCGGATCTTGGATGACCAGGGCTTAGGCTACGTGCGCATCCTGGCCAGCGGCAATTTCGACGAGTACAAAATCGCCCGGGCGCTGGCCGACGGGGCCCGGATCGACGCCTTTGCCGTGGGCACCAAAATGGGGGTCTCGGCGGACGCCCCGTACTTTGACATCGCCTATAAACTGGTGCGCTACAATGATCAGCCGGTGATGAAGCTGTCCGCCGGCAAGGTCACCCTGGTGGACAAAAAGCAGGTTTGGCGCTGGTTTGACCACCAGGGCGCCATGGCCCGGGATACCATCGCCTTGCGCCGGGAGGCCATCCCGGGGGGCACGCCGCTGCTCCAGCCGGTGATGGCCAACGGCCGGATCATCCGGCCGCTGCCGGCGCTTTCGGAGTGCCGGGAATATTTCCAGGCCCAGTTCGCCCGGCTGCCCGAAGCCCACAAGGTCTTACAAGACCCTACCCCCTACCCGGTGAGTCTGAGTCCCGGGCTGACGGAGTTACAATCCCGGGTGGCGCAGCAGATCCGGCGCCGGGAATTGGGAGAAAACGGCAATTATGGGACTGACTGAAGCCCTGTGTTACTACAATACTTGGTTCATCAATCAATGCGGTTACGTCGGCGTTTTCCTGTTGATGACCCTGGAAAGCATGGTTGCCCCCGTCCCCAGCGAACTGGTCATGCCCTTTGCGGGCTTTTTGATCTTCACGGGGCAATTTGGCCTGGTCCCGGTGATGGTGGCCAGCACTCTGGGCTCCATCGTGGGATCGCTCCTGTCCTACGGCATGGGGATGCTGGGGAAACCGGTGGTGCTGCGCTACGGCCGCTACCTGCTGCTCAACCCGCACCACCTGGAGTGGACTGAGAACTTTTTTTTCCGCCACGGCGGCAAGACTATTTTTATCTCCCGGTTTATCCCGGTGGTGCGCCATCTCATCTCCATCCCCGCGGGTCTGGCCCGGATGCCCCTTGTCCCCTTTATCCTCTATACCACAGTGGGGGCCACCCTGTGGAACGGGTTTCTGACGTATTTAGGGTTCCGGCTCAAGCAAAATTGGCCGCTTATTCAGAAATATACCCACATTCTGGACTACTTCGTGGTCGCCGGGTTGATTGGCGCCGTGGTTTACCTGGTCTGGAAAGTTAAGCATGCACGGAAGCCGGCATGAGCAGCGAAACTGAGGCGGCGGTGAGGGTTGGCGTCTTGATACTTGTTTGCGAAAATCAACGTAAGTAATTATCCAATCCTCAAAGATCGGTAATGCAGAAAGTCCCCCTTTGAAAAAGGGGGATTTAGGGGGATTTCCAAGCGGTTATAGTAATCCCCCCTTACCCCCCTTTAGAAAAGGGGGGTAAAAACTGGCTAATCATGTCATATAAATTGGGAAACATACCTCTGGATTGTCCAGGAACTCCAGATACCGGGGCCTCACCCTCGGCGGCGATCATCAACCCGACCCGGGAAACCTGGGACCACCCGGTAACGGCGCGGGTGATTCTCACCTTCACCCTGCCTGACTACCGCGATCTCTGCCGCCTGGTGCAGCCGCAGGATTCGCCCCGCTACATCTACAACTGCGCCTTAAGGGAGGGGCGCTGGGATGGCCAACCCATCACCCTCACGGCCCCGGCTCTGGGGGCGCCTTATGCCGTCATGGTGCTGGAGAAGCTTATGGTCCTGGGGGCCCGCATGGTTCTGGCCCTGGGCTGGTGCGGCTCCCTCCAGTCCCTGCTTAAGATCGGCGACCTGGTGCTCCCCAGCACCACGGTAAGCACTGAGGGCACCTCCGGGCACTATCCCCTGGACGGTCAAGCCCCGGACCCGGACCCGGAGCTTAACGGAGTCCTGCGGCGCCTGCTTTCGACCTCGGGGCACCGCTGGCAGGAGGGGCCGGTCTGGTCCACCGACGGCTTTTACCGGGAAACCGCGTCGCAGGTAGCGGCCTACCAGGCCCAGGGGGTCCTGGGAGTCGACATGGAAATGGCGGCCCTGTTCACTGTGGGCCGGTTCCGGCAGGTGCCGGTGGCCGGGCTGCTGGTGGTTTCAGATGAATTGGCCACCCTGCAATGGAACCCGGGCTACCGCTCGGAGCCTTTTCGCCGGGCCCGGGATCAGGCCGCCCGCCTGGTGTTGGCTGCGGCAGCCCAGTGGGATGGCGGCCATGTTTAAGGGATCGCTGTTTGCCGTGGACGTGGGCGGTGGCACTCAGGATATCTTTATCTGGGAGGCGGGTCAGACCGTGGAAAACGGCGTCAAGCTGGTCCTGCCGGCGCCCACCCAGGTCCTGGCCCGGCGGGTGCGGCGCTTCACCGCGCAGGGGCAATCCATTTTCTTGCAGGGCCGGGTCATGGGCGGCGGCGCCTTGACCCAGGCGATCCGGGGCCACTTGGGCCAGGGCCTGCCGGTCTATGCCACGCCCCAGGCGGCCTACACCTTCAGCGACCGCCTGGACGCGGTGCAAGCCTGGGGGGTGATCCTCGCCGAGTCCCCGCCCCCCGAGGCCGTGACCCTGACCCTGGGAGACGTGGGGGTGGAAGACTGGCGCCAGGTGCTGGCGGCCTTTGAGGTCCCCTTTCCCAGCCATTTTGCCGTGGCCGTGCAGGACCATGGGTTTCACCCCCAGGGCAGCAACCGCCGTTTCCGCTTCCAGGGCTGGGAAAATTTTCTGGAGCAGGGAGGCAAACTGGCGGACCTGGCCTACCGCCGGCCACCCAGCCGCTTCACCCGGATGGCGGCCGTGGCCGAGGTTTTACCCGGGGTGCTGTTGATGGATACCTGCGCGGCGGGAGTCCGGGGGGCGCTCCTCG
Source organism: Syntrophobacterales bacterium (assembly GCA_020052215.1). Classification (GTDB taxonomy): domain Bacteria; phylum Desulfobacterota; class Desulfobaccia; order Desulfobaccales; family 0-14-0-80-60-11; genus 0-14-0-80-60-11. The sequence goes on along the minus strand of JAGVPN010000156.1, from coordinate 943 downwards.
ATCCCCAGGCCCGGGGGCATCTGGATCGCGGTCTCACGGTGATCAACGTGGGCAATGCCCACACCTTTGCGGCCCTGGTCCGGGGCGACCGCCTCTGGGGGATCTACGAGCATCACACCGGGCTGTTAAGTCCGGAAAAACTCTGGGATCAGGTAGCGCGATTCCAGCAGGGCCGACTTACCAACGCCGAGGTCTTTGACGACCAGGGGCATGGGTGCGCCTATGCATCGGACTTTATTGCCAAAGGTTCATTTGCCTTTACCGTCATCACCGGCCCCCGCCGGCGCCTGGCCCAGGGCGGGCCCGGGGTCTTTGCCGCGCCGTTCGGTGATATGATGCTTTCCGGCTGTTTCGGCCTGGTGGCGGCGTTCTTGGAACTGGAGAATTATCCACTGAATCTGGCCGACTATTGAGAGGAGATCAGCCTCGGGCGGAGGTTACCGTAATACCAAGTTGCCGTCATAGAGGTAATTCTGGCTTTATGGTCGCAACCACCGTAGGGGCGGTTCGCGAACCGCCCCTACACTTCGGATGATTACTTGTTTGACGGCAACTTGGCATAAGACCTTATTCTTCAATTTACCCGGCGGCAGCAGGAGACCAAGGCTATGGAGATTAAATTCTGGGGCACCAGGGGTTCCATTCCGGCTCCCGGGGCCCAAACCCTGGAGTTCGGCGGCAATACCACCTGCGTGGAAGTGGTGCTGGCCAACAAGCAGAGAGTCGTAATTGATGGCGGCACCGGCCTGCGACTTTTAGGCCAGCATCTCATGGAGAATCATATTCCCTGCCAATTTCACCTGCTCCTCACCCACGGCCACTGGGATCACCTGCTGGGAATTCCCTTCTTTGAGCCCATTTATCAGGAATCCACCAAGGTCATCGTCGATGGCTGGCCCCCCGCCTTCCAGGCCATGACCCGGGTGTTCGACAGCCACATGGG
>JAGVPN010000217.1 GCA_020052215.1 Syntrophobacterales bacterium | reverse complement strand
TAAATAATACCTGACTTAACCGCATCTTTATATTTCAATAACAATTCAAACCAATGTAAAATCATGCGAGGTTAACTATGGAAGGGATAAATCACAGCAGGCTATCTTACGTTGGGCATCATGATGAGCTTTGCCAGGCTCTCGCAGCTCAAGTTGCTTTCATCCATTGCCGGCAGGTCTTGGAAGAAAATCAGATTGCCATCCGTTTTGAGAATGGTTACGGCGTGACTATTCTCCCGGTCTCGCTGGAAGAAGACGTCTTTGAGGTGCTGGTTCTCAGGTTCTATGGGGCGGGAATCAATGATTATCAGGTGGCGCAATACGCTCCTATTCCCGAACTTAACCGCGGCGATTTTGACGAAATTATCGACTTGTGCAAGCAAATAGCCCTTTTGCCGATAAGTAAGGCAAGAAGCAGACATCTTCCTCATGGCTCGGGGACTTGCTGACCTATTACCGAGTCCGGCGCCTCATTACCCCTGGGGTATTATTATGGAGAAAGTGCTGCCCCCTTCGGGAGTGCTGGACACCGTTACCCGGCCGCCGTGGGCCTGGGCGATGTGTTTGACGATAGCCAACCCCAGGCCGGTGCCGCCCACCTTCCGGCTGCGGCCCGCATCCACCCGGTAAAAGCGCTCAAAGATCCGGTCCAGGTGCTCCGGGGGGATGCCGCTGCCCTGATCCATGACCCGGATAATGATTCCCGCCCCGGTTTCCTGGGCCTCCACCCGGACGGTGGAATCCGCGGGGCTAAACTTGACGGCGTTGTCAATCAGGTTGACCAGGGCTTGTTCCAGCAAAGGCGCATTGAAGTTCGCCCTGAGAGTGTCCGGACAGGTCACCTCGATGCCAATATTCTTGGCTGCGGCTTTGGGGCCACACACCTGGCGGGCCGCCTGCAGCACCTCTTTGAGGTTCCCCCTGGCCAGAGCGATTTGATGTCTTTCCGCCTCCTGCTCAATCCGGGAGAGGCTCAGGAGGTCGTCGATAATTTCATGGAGACGGTTGGTTTGCTGGGCAATGATGCGGAGAAATTTTTCCGCATTTTCCGGCTCCTTCAGCGCCCCGGACAACAAGGTTTCCACGAAGCCTTTGATGGAGGTAATGGGGGTCTTAAGTTCATGGGACACATTGGCCACAAAATCCCGCCGCGCCGTTTCCAGTTGCCGCAGGTGGGTGATGTCGTGAAACACCACCAGGGTGCCGATCACCATGCCTTCGGCGTCTCTGAGAGCGGTCCCGTGAACCTGGAGGACCCTGGGGCCGTCAGTTTTCAGGGTTACTTCGCCTTCGATGGACTCTTGGGCGGACAGGAGGCGATTGATAAACCACCGCAGCTCCGGGTTGGTCACCACTTCCTGTATATAGAGATTTTGAACCGCCTCCGGATTGACCCGCAACATCCTGGCGCCCGCCCGGTTGATGGTGATCAGGCGACCCTCCGTATCCAGGGCCAGGACTCCTTCCACCATGCTGGCCAGGATGGCCTCTTGCTCCTGGCCTTGCCGAATGAGGGTGCGGATGCGGTCCTCAAGTTGCGCCGCCATTTGATTCATGGCTTCGGCCAGGCTCCCCAGTTCTTCGGAGGCGGGCACCGGCAGCTTGCGCCCTAAATCCCCCCGGGCAAAACGGCGCGCCCCCCGCTTTAAATCCTCTAAGGGACGGGTGAGACGTCGGGAAATAAAGAGGCTCAGAATTGCCATCAACAGGACGATGCCCACCGCTCCCAGGGCGATCCTGAAATAAAGGGATCTCAGGGCCTGGGCAATGGCGGCCATGGGGAGCGCAGCCCGCACCACCCCGACAACCCGGTCCTGCTCTCTTACCGGCACCGCCACATACATCATATCGTGGCCCAGGGTGAAGCTAAACCTGGTGGAGCCCCCGACGCCGCCCTTCATGGCTGCCTGAATCTCCGGGCGGTCCCCGTGATTATCCATCCGCGCCGGGTCCTCTTCCGTATCGGCCACCACCGCTCCGGTAGGCAGGATAACGGTGAAGCGAGTGGCGGTGAGCCTGCCCAATTCCTTGCACAACTTGTCTATTGGCGGTCCCCCGGCCGCGAGTTTGCCCCGGATGTGCGTCTCTACCAGACGAGCCCTGGTCTCCAAATCCCCGGCGGTTTGGGTCAGATAAAATTGTCGCCAGGACCTGGAGGCATACCAGGTCACTGCCAGCAAAGAGACCAACGTGATCAGCAGATAAGAAGGAAAAAGTTGCCAGATCAGCCGCTTCCTGGCCATAGCCTAGTCCTTGAAACGGTAGCCGATGCCCCGCACCGTTTCCAGATACTTGCCGCAGGGACCGAGTTTTTTCCTGAGGCTCACCATCTGCACATCCACCGCTCGTTCGGTGACAGAATAATCATCCCCATGGATCTCATTGACAATCTGGCTGCGGGTAAAGACCCAGCCGGGGCGCCGGGCCAGCAGGTTAAGGAGGCGAAATTCCGTAGCCGTCAGCTCCACCGGGTGGCCATGGACCAGCACCTCGTGGCGCCCCGGATGGATCTCCAGTTCATGAATGGTCAGGGGAGCAGTTTCCGAGGGTGGGGGAGCGCTGCGGCGCCTTAGCACCGCCCGCAGCCGGGCCAGCAAGACCCGCAAACTGAAGGGCTTGGTGACATAGTCGTCCGCCCCCAACTCCAGGCCCGCGACAATATCCGCTTCTTCCCCTTTGGCGGTGAGCATGATTATGGGGAGGTTCCGGGTTTGGGAGTCCTGCTTGAGAGACCGGCACACTTCCAAGCCGTCCAGCCCCGGCAGCATCAAATCCAGCAACACCAGGTCCGGCATTGCAACCCTGACGGCCTTTAAGGCTTCTTCCCCGGAAGCCGCACCGTTAACCCGATACCCCTCTTTGACCAGGTTATACCGCAGCAGTTCCCGGATATCGTCCTCATCTTCCACCACCAGGATGCTCTTTGTGGCCATCACCCTCGTCCCTTGCAAGTTCGCTCGGCTAATCTTTTCTTTAAATACCAGAATATGATTTTTTTAGGAATAGGCTCCCATTGCGCCAACCGACGAGGCAGGTCTGGCGGAAATGAACCACAGGGCCGTTTATGAGGAGGAGCGTTTGCTTTCTTGAAATCCGGCGAGATGGCTCGGCCAATGCCTGCCGCGCCGGGGGCATGATAGGTGATTGCCAGTTATGAAGTTTTTGATAAAGGTTTAAACGCAAATTATCTCCCGGCAGGTCTGAATCAATCTCCTGGACGACCCTGACCATCCCCTTTCCTCCCCCCTGGTTTACGATACATTATCGTATAATTTGATTTGGCAATTGTGCATATTTGTAATTACTAACGATATATTTATTACGTAAATGTATCAAATGCCTTTACTGGTCACGCCTGGATTTGGTTAAAGATATTTTAATAATAAGTATTTCAATATGTTAAGCAATTTGCCGTCACAGTGGCATAAGGCTTGCTTCTCATATATTCAAAATTCTGCACAGAGGAAGTGGCTATGCGTAAAATCGCAATTTATGGCAAGGGTGGCATCGGCAAGTCCACCACCACTCAAAATACGGTGGCGGGGCTCGCCGAGATGGGCCGGAAGGTTATGGTGGTGGGTTGCGACCCTAAGGCGGATTCCACCCGCCTGCTTCTTGGGGGTCTGGCCCAAAAGAGCGTCCTGGACACCCTGCGGGAAGAAGGCGAAGACGTGGACCTGGATGATCTCCGCCGTACCGGGTTCTCCGGGGTGGTGTGCGTGGAATCCGGCGGCCCGGAACCGGGCGTCGGTTGCGCCGGCCGGGGCATCATCACTGCCATCAACATGCTGGAGCAGTTGGGGGCCTATGCCGATAGCGAAGCCCTGGATTATGCCTTCTATGACGTCCTGGGCGACGTGGTCTGCGGCGGTTTTGCCATGCCCATCCGGGAAGGCAAGGCCAAGGAGATCTACATCGTGGTCTCCGGCGAGATGATGGCCATGTATGCGGCCAACAATATCTGCAAAGGTATAGTCAAGTTCGCCGAGGCCGGGGGTGTGCGCCTGGGGGGCATCATCTGCAACAGCCGCCAGGTGGATAACGAACGGGAGATGATTGAGGCCTTCGCCGCCAAGCTGGGCACCCAGATGATCCACTTCATCCCTCGGGAAAAAATGGTACAGCGAGCCGAGATCAACCGGAAGACCGTTATCGAATTCGATCCGGCGCACCCCCAGGCCGATGAATACCGGACCCTGGCCCGGAAGATCGAGGCCAACGAAATGCACGTCATCCCCCAGCCCATGAGCACCGAAGAACTGGAAAAGCTGCTCATCGATTACGGCCTGGTGGGTTGAGCGGCAGGGGAGGGAACCATGAATCTTATCAGCGGCGTGCTGTTAACTCTCTGGGTGGCCGGTTGGACGGTCGCCTCGCTGAGGGCAGTTCGACAGGCCCGGGCCGAGGCCACTGACGGCCCGATCTCAAGCAATTAATCAGGGAAAACATAACAGGAGGGAGAGTCATGATCATGGTCAGATCGGTGGTGCGGCCGGAAAAAGTGGACGCGGTCCTGGCCGCCTTAATGGAAGCGGGGTTCCCCGCGGTCACCAAAATGAGCGTGGTGGGCCGGGGCAAGCAGCGGGGCATCAAGATCGGGGAGATCACCTATGACGAAATCCCCAAGGAACTGCTGCTCACGGTGGTGAAGGATGCGGATAAGGATTTCGTCGTCAAAACCGTCATCAAGGCGGCGCGCACCGGTGTCAAGGGCGCCTTCGGCGACGGCAAGATCTTTATTTCCCCGGTGGAAGAAGTCTACACCATCAGCTCCGGCATCAAGGAGAGCGGCTCCGGGGAACTGGAAGAGGTCAAGATATGAAAGAGATTATGGCCATCGTGCGCATCAATATGATGAATAAGACCAAGGCTGCCCTGGCGGAGGCGGATATCTCCTCCATAACCGCCCGGGAGGCCCTGGGCAGGGGCAAGGGCCTGGTGGACCTGAACTTGCTGGAAGGCGCGGAAAAGGGCTATGAGGAGGCCATTGTCCAATTAGGCCAGAGCCAGCGTCTCATCCCCAAGCGCATCTTCTTTGTGGTGGTCCCGGATCGGTTGGTCAAAAAAACCGTGCAGACCATCATTGCAGTGAACCGCACCGGCAAATCGGGCGACGGCAAGATCTTCGTCATGCCCGTGATGGATGCGGTGCGGGTGCGGACCGCCGAGTCCGGCGATCAGGTCTTGGACGAAGCCTGAGCCAGACCCGCAGCCATCATAACGGAGAGAGAAACATGCCTTTAATACCAGACAAATACTTGAGTTCGACAATCTTGGATCTCGATGCGGCCGAGGTGAAGCGGGAGTTGATCAGCAAGTATCCCACCAAGGTCGCGAGGAAGCGCGCCAAGCAGATTGTCGTGAACGAAGTGGGGCCGGACAGTTGCGTGCCGGAAATTGCCTCCAACGTCAGGACCATCCCCGGCATCATCTCCCAGCGGGGCTGCACCTACGCCGGCTGCAAAGGGGTAGTGTTGGGCCCCACCCGGGATATCGTCAACATCACTCACGGCCCCATCGGCTGCGGCTTCTATTCCTGGCTGACCCGCCGGAACCAGACCCGGCCCACGGGCCCGGAAGACCATAATTTCATGACCTATTGCTTTTCCACGGACATGCAGGATGAGCAGATCATCTTCGGCGGCGAGAAGAAACTGCGGCAGGCGGTGCAAGAGGCCTATGACCTCTTCAAGCCCAAGGCTATCAGCATCTTCTCCACCTGCCCGGTGGGCCTCATCGGCGACGACGTTCATGCGGTGGCCCGGGAGATGAAGGAAAAGCTGGGCGTCAACGTCTTTGCCTTCAGTTGCGAGGGCTACAAAGGCGTGAGTCAGTCCGCCGGCCACCATATCGCCAACAACGGCATCTTCACCCACGTGGTGGGGCTGGACGACACCGTCAAGGAAGGCAAGTTCAAGATCAACATGCTGGGGGAATATAACATCGGCGGCGACGCTTTTGAGATCGAGCGCCTCTTTAAGGACATCGGCGTCACCCTGGTGGCCAGCTTCAGCGGCAACTCCAGCTACGACTATTTTGCCAACTCCCACACCGCGGACCTCAACCTCATCATGTGCCACCGCTCCATCAACTACGTGGCCGAGATGATGGAGACGAAATTCGGCATCCCCTGGGTCAAGGTCAACTTCATCGGGGCCGAGGCCACGGCCAAGTCCTTGAGGAAGATCGCCGATTATTTCGCCGACCCCGAATTGACCGAACGGGTGGAAGCGGTCATCTCCCGGGAAATGCCCGCGGTGAAGCAGGTGCGGGACGAAGTCAAGCCCCGGTGCGAGGGCAAAACAGCCATGCTGTTCGTGGGCGGCTCCCGGGCCCACCATTACCAGGAACTCTTCCGGGAGATC
>JAGVPN010000505.1 GCA_020052215.1 Syntrophobacterales bacterium | reverse complement strand
TCGACGCTTCTGGGAACCCCAAATGTTTAACCGGATGATCACTGCGTGTCTTAATGCTCAAACCGTTACCTTTTCGGAGCTAAGGCAATAAGCGGAATAGGTTTTAATAATAGTGGCCAGGCCATTGGTTGGCAGGGTTATCCCTATCTCTGGTTTCTCTACTCACAGGGCGCCTTAACAGAGTTGCCAGGTATCCCATTAGCCATAAATGACAGCGGGCAGATCGTGGGTGAACTACCTGCACCAGGCAACGCTTTCCTCTATGACCCGACCCCTATCCCCCTCCCCGGCAGCCTGCTGCTCCTGGGCTCGGGGCTGCTGGGCTTTGCTGGCTGGAGGCGGTTCAGGAAGAGTTAACGGCCATTTCCTCTCAGAAAATGTAGGTCCACAAAACCATTTCTTGACTGCGGTGGGTAAGGGGGCCGCATAATTTTTATTTATACCTTCAAAAGGCAAATGGAATAAAAATATAAAAGGCCTGCATTGGGATGGCGCGCGATAGTGTTTTGCGTGGGGAGATCAGCATCTTGCCTTCAGAAATTATAATCCTTAGGAAACGGAGGGGCTTATGCCCATAAGGCGATTTCACAACCGTGGGTCATTGCTGTTGGCCCTGCTATTCTGCTGCGTCTGGGTTCTTCCCGCGCAGGCGGTACCCATCACCTTCACTTTTACCGGGTCATTATATGGCGCCTTTGAGAATAATAATATTGACCCCCCCTTCGGTGATTTTAGGACCATCGACATCAGTGTAACGATTCCTGCCGACACCGCGGATACGTGGTGGCATAATGCTGATTTAGCAAACAATAGTGGGCCGAACGGCGGGTTGCCGCCGAATGGCAACCCTTTTGGGCTGACCGGTAGCATCGCCCTAAGTGGCATAGGAACCGGCAATTTTGTGAATCCTCTCTATGTCTATGTCTCCAACGCTAACAATGAAAATCAAACTCCAAGTATCGGCTTTTGTGAATCAATTCATGTTTATAGTATTCTAGGGCTTAATCTTTCAGGAGAAGGACTCGAAACTTACGGTCTTTCCTCCTCTTTCGGGCCCATATACAGTTCATCTACAGTGGGTTATGCATATAACCCCCCCCTTCAGTTAACTAATGGATATCTATGGATTATTAGATATGACAATGCCACCTTCAGCGCCTCCACGGTTCCGCTTCCGAGCACGGTTCTTTTGCTCGGCTCCGGCCTCCTGGGCCTAGTGGGCTGGCGGAAGTTCAGAAAGAGTTAACCAGTCATTCCCTCTTAGCGAATGTTCAAGGCAGAGTCACTTGTGGCCCTGTTTTTCTTTCGGCCTTTTGGCTCCCAAATAGCTTGCCATGAAAATAACTTATCGGATTTCTTGAAAAAATGTTGATATGCTCTGAATAGCGCAATTGACCTTTGTAGGGGGATTTCCAGAATCCTTTTTTGTCCGATGATATTATGCCCTGATGGAGAGACTACTGAAGTAAAAATAGTATTACAGGTACGCCTTCACCACATACTGCTGGACCATGCGCTGGGTGTTGAAAAACGCGCCGTTGATGGCGATGGCCCCGTACATCACCCGCATAAACGCGGCCCGGTCATGGTAATACATAGGGACGATGACGTGCTCCAGTTTCTCATAGAGGCAATCCGCGTCGCCTTCGCAATCGCGGCCCCCGGGACCGCGGCTCACCGGGGCGACGATGGACCAGCCGGTAAAGTTCTCGATGTGGCCCTCCAGCCACCAGCCATCCAGGATACTGAAGCTGGGGACCCCATTCAGGGCGGCCTTCATGCCGCTGGTGCCCGAGGCCTCGTTGGGCGGCTGAGGCGTGTTCAGCCAGACATCCACCCCGCCGGCCAGCCGGCGAGCCAGCCAGGTATCGTAATTCGCCAGGAAAGCCACCTTGATGTCCGGTTTTAAGGCTTCCCCGGCCTGGAAAATCCGCCGGATGAGGTCCTTGCCCTGACCGTCCCGGGGATGGGCCTTGCCGGCAAAAATCACCTGGATAGGGCCCACCTTCCGGGCAATCCCCCGCAAGCGCTCGATATCGTTGAACAGCAAGTCCGCCCGCTTGTAAGTCGCCAGCCGCCGGGCAAACCCCACGGTGAGCACGTCGGTGTCCATGCCGGCGTTGGTCTGGAAGTTGACGTAGGCCAGCAGCTCTTGCTTGGCCTTCTGGTGCGCGGCCCACAGCTCCTCGTCGGGGATGTTGAGGACGTAGCGCAGGCTGAAGTTGTCCTCCCGCCAACCCGGGATGTGGCGGTCGAACAGCGCCTGGAAAGGCTCCGTGGTCCAGGTGGCGGCATGCACCCCGTTAGTGATGGCGTCCACCGGGTAGTTGGCGAACATCAGCCGGGAGACCTCGCCGTGCTTCTTGGCCACCCCGTTGACGTAGTGGCTCAGGTTGAGGGCCAGGTAGGTCATATTCAGCCTTAAGCCCCGCTGGGCCAGTTCGGGCAGCCGGGCAAACTCATCCCCATACTGAAAGATATGTTTCTGGACGTCCACGGCAAAGGTGTCCTGCATATCCATCACGTACTTAAGATTGCCCCCCATCTTCTCCACCAGTTCCAGGGGAAACTGGTCGTGTCCCGCCGGCACCGGGGTGTGGGTGGTGAAGATGCACTTTGCCCGGACCGCTTCAATCTCCGGCTGACCGACGGTGTTCTTACCGGCCCTCTCGGCTTCCTCGTTCAGGAGTTCGATGGTCAGGAAGGCCGCATGCCCTTCGTTCAGGTGGAAGCGTCTCAGGTCCCGGTATCCCAGGGCCCGGAGCATCCGGACGCCGCCGATTCCCAGGATGATTTCCTGGCACAGGCGGTACCAGTCGTCGCCGCCGTAGAGGTGGTCGGTGAGCTGCCGGTCCCAGGGACTGTTTTCCGGCAGATCAGTGTCCAGGAAGTAAACCGGCACCTCGTAGCTGCTGACGCCCTTGACCTCATATTTCCAGGCCCTGAGCTTAAGTTCCCGGTCCTCGATGGACACCGTGGCCCGCTCCGGCATCTCCGTCAGAAAATCGTTGACGGCCCACTCCACCGGCTCTTCGGTCTGTCGGCCCCGGGCGTCCAACCGCTGGTAAAAATAGCCTTGCCGGTGGAGCAGGCAGACAGCCACCATGGGCACCTTGAGATCGGCGGCCGAACGGATGGTGTCTCCGGCCAGGACTCCCAGCCCGCCGCTGTATGTGGGCATACCGGGCTCCAAGGCAATCTCCATGGTGAAATAGGCGATGAAGCGGTCATTGGGCATGGCATCTCTCCTGATACCACTTGGCAGTCAATGGGTGGCACAGGCTTTCCAGCCTGTGCTGACGCAGGCCAAGCCACCATGGCCGTTTGGAGCCGCCCCCAATCATAAAATTCCTCCTCGGGCGGTTCGCAAACCGCCCCTAGGTGTGGACTTTCACGGTAAAGCCTGACAGGCGTTTCTCGCCAGGCAATCTAATGCTCTATTGAGTATACCTCAACCGGGACGCCGGCAATGGCGAGTTCCAGTTTGTGCCCCTGGATGCCGGCTGTTTCCGGGATCTGTTTGAACGCGGTGGCGCTGACCAGGATTTCCCCGGGGCCCGCGATATCTTCGCCCATTTTGCAGGCGCAGTTGACCGAATTGCCGAAATAGTCGGGACCGCCGATGAGCAGGACGTCGCCGTAGTCAATCCCGATGGAGACGCTGATGTCGAACTCGTCTTCGGTCAAGACGTTCATGGCAAAGAAGGCGGTATTCAAGGCAATGGCGGCCCTCACTGCCGAGAGCGGGTCGTCGAACATGGCGAAGCAGTTGTCCGCCTCGAATTTGACCACCTGGCCGCGGTATTTCTCCACAATGGGCTTCGTCGTCAACTGCATGCGCCGCACCATGGACAGGTAATGCACAATCCCGTGCCGGTAAGCCAGCAGGGAAAATCCCGACATGTCCACCACGAACACCGCCTTGACCTTACCGAACTCTTGCCACAGCGTGGCTTCGATCTTCTCCCGTTTGTCCTTCTCGTTTTCCTGCGCATAGAGCAGGAGCAGATCTTCAAAACGCTTGTTCATAACAGCCCTCCCATTCCAGACGTCGGGGTGGGCGCCCCCTGCTTTGTCGCCCCGCAGCCTGGAGCTGTCGCCATAGACCAACTGGGGGTTGCGACCAGGATTAGTGGCCACTAAGCGTTGCAGCAATCCCTTTGCCGTCGGCCTGGGTGGCAGTTTTGCCCCGGGCCGCCCCGGGGGCTGAAAAATCTTCCCCGAAACAGTTGGTCTAATTCCGGCGATGAGCCTGTATGCCACCCCGTCTCATACCAAGTTGCCGTCATAGAGGTAATTCTGGCTTTATGATCGCAACCACCGTAGGGGCGGTTCGCGAACCGCCCCTACAATTCGGATTATTACTTGTT
>JAGVPN010000417.1 GCA_020052215.1 Syntrophobacterales bacterium | reverse complement strand
CGGAGAGTCCCGGAAATCTTGGATTTGCCGATGCGCCGATCATAAGCCACCGGGACCTCTATAACTTGCAATTTATGGGAGGTAGCTTTGATTTGCATCTCCACCGTCCAGCCATAATCCCGGTCCTGCATATCCAGGTTAAGGAGGGCGGGGTAGCGAATCGCCCGGAAAGGTCCAAGGTCTGTAAACCTAAATCCCCAGATCAAGCGGATAAGAAGACAGGCCAGCCAATTGCCGAAGCGGGCCTGGGGGGAAAGGGCTCCCGGCTGCCGCTGGCCCAGCACCCGGGAGCCGATCACCAAGTCGGCCTCGCCCCGGATGATGGGGTCCACCAGGAAAGACATTTCTTCCGGCGAATCGCTGAAATCCCCATCTAAAAAAACCACAATATCAGGGTCCTGGAGCGCCCTAATACCGGCCAGGCAAGCCGCCCCATAACCCCGGCGTGGCTCCTTAATAACCCGGGCGCCGCGGGCTGCGGCCATCTCAGCGGTGCGGTCGGTGGAGCCGTTATCCACCACGATCACCTCGTCGGCCCAGAGGGGAATGGCTGAGATGACCCGGCCTATGGCCGCTTCTTCGTTCAGGGCGGGGATGACCACCGCCACTACGTGGTCAGCTCTCATACCCGGCCACCTTTTTGAAAAAGGGTTGAGCGTCCCCCCGCCATTCCCACCATAAAAGAATCCACACCGGAAGATATTCCAGCCAGACGATCCCATAATCAAAAATCGCGGCCTGGCCCCGGCTCAGGAAAAAGAAGCGCAAATAGTAAAGGGGCAGCAGAATCGTCAGGAGGAGAAGCGAGACCTGTGGGCGAATGGCCAGCAAAGGAATCAACCAAACATAATAGCAGGGGAACTGGCTGGGACTGAGCAAAAACACCGCTGCCACCGCCAGGAGGCATCTTCGGCAAAAATCCCTTCCGTCCTGTATGGGTAAGCGCACCAGCCACATCACCCAGATGGCCAATAGCGCCGCGACTATAAACCGGGTGGCTAACTGGGAATAATCCTGAAAACCTAACACCTGGAGAACCAACCACATTCCCCCCTGGAGCAGCTTGAAAAGGGCGTCATTCATCTCCCAGCGTTGCCCGTAGGCCAGAAAGCCCGAGTGATCCCCCTGGCTGGCCAGCCAAACCGGAAGGAACAGGAGGCTTACCAACAGGCCAAAAATGAGCAAGCCAAAGCCGAGCCGTCTCAGGTTGGAAAATAAAGGGCGCAACACCAAAGGGAGCAGGACCAGGGGCCAGATTTTGGCTCCGATGGCTCCGGCAAGACAGACGAGGGCCCCCAGGGGCCGATCATGCAGGCTGAAGAGCACGACCCCGAGAACCAAGGGGAGCGTCACCAGGTCCATATGTCCCGAGTTAATGACTTCTTTGACCAGCAGAGGATTCCACCAGTAAACGGCAAGCCAGCTAAGGGGGAGCTTTAAGGTGCGCAGGACGGCAATCAGCAGACCCAAGGTGGCCAGGTCGAACCCCAGCAGCACCAGCCGCCAGGCCGTTAGACTCCAGGGGCCCAGCCAGTGGGCCAGGGTGAAGGCGGCCTGGGACACGGGGGGATAAATGGTGCTGAGATAGGGATGATTAATTCGCCGGATGATCTCCCCGGATTCCCGCGCCAACTGGCGGAGCGCTTCCGGGACCGATCCGGTGGAGTCAAAGCCGTTGAGTATTGACTGCGGCGAATACTTATAGGGATTGAAGCCCCGGGCCACCACGGCGCCGTCCCAGAGATAGCGGTAGAAATCATCCTCCAGGATGGGAGTGGAAAACAGCATCAGCGCCCGGATGAGAGCCCCCACCACTAATATCCAGACAAGCAACCGGAAGCTGGAGAAAGACCCAGCCCACCTGCGCATCGCCAGAAAATAAACCGCGCCGGCGCCGACTTCCAATCCCACCAGAGCTATTACTGCCCAGGAACCCTTATCGCAACCATAACCCAGGTGGGGTGAGAGGGCCAGGACAGCCAGGTGGAGGCCGACTAAAACGATTCCTCCGGCCAGAAGCCCCAAAACCCCTCGTTGCCGCCACCAACCAGTCATGGAAGTCGATTTACTGCTCGTTCAAGGACCAGTCGTAATCGAGGTAAGAAATTGCATAACTTCCCCGCAGCAGATATTCCCGGTCTTTCTCATTCACAAATTTCACGAAGAAATTGAGCACCGCCCGTTCATCCGGGCTAAATTTTGCGAACTCCCTGTCAGTGCCATAGGTTTTGACAAAATCTCCCCCGAACCACTTAAATATGGGAGAGAGATACACCTTTGCCTGGGAGCGGTTGATGGCGAACTTCCGGGTATTGGCCAGAAAATGCCGGGTTTGATCATCCAGTTGCTGATCCAGTTTGTCCCCCACATAGGGCTCATTTCGAAGGGGCGGACAACCCATGGCGGCGCATACCAGGGCCAGGTGAATCCGGGGCTCGTTGAACTCCTTTCTCAAGGTAGCGTGCTCGATTTCATCCAGGGTCATTTCCCGGCCCATGACCCGGAAACGCAGTCCGTCCCAAACCCCCGGTATTTGCCGAATACTGTTCCGGGGATAGGCGAGTGTCTTGAAAAACCCGGCACTTATGGGATAGTGGTCGATGATGGCCTTTAAGGTCAGGGCATTGTAAGCATTGATCCAAAAGGCGATTTTTTCCTTTGCGCTCCATTTCCGGTAAACATCCGGGGCCAACATGTCTAAGGCCGTGACAAAGGAGACTAACCGGCCGGGGTTGGAATTAAGGCTACGGTAATCGACCATACCATTCTGATTCACGTAAGTTTTTAGCACTGCGGCAAAGTCATCGTTGAGATGATTCGCAGCCTGGACGCTGCCGCAAAGGATGCTGCCGATTATTGTTCCCCAAAGAAAAATGCCAAGGGTAATCCTTGCGTTATAGGATTTATCCACATTAACTCCTCCGTAGCCGGCTATTTTTCAGGCTACATCAAAAGTCAATTTCGACCTGGAGGGCATCAAGGAACTTGTTGAAGGCCGTAAAGACCTCCATCACCCCCAGAGCCTCGACAATCTCGGTCTCCGCTGCCCCTGCCTGACGTAAGGAGTGAAATTCGGCATCGGCTATTCTCAAAGGTTCCAAATTCGCTTTTCGGGCAAAGGCGATGAGCGCCTTTTCCTTGGGACTAAAATCCGCCAGGGCCACATCTTGTTCAATCCTGCGGATTTCATCGTCCGTCGTGCCGATGGATTTCAATGCACCGGTGTGCGCGGCCACGCAGTAGTTGCAGCTATTGTCCTTGGAAACCAGCACCGCGATGCTCTCCTTAACCTTGCGGCTCAGGACCCCTTGCATCATGACGGCCTTAACCTTGTCCCAATTTGCCTTTAGCAGGGGCGGATGGTGGGCATAAGTCTTAAACAGATTCGGAATCCTGCCGAACGCCTGCTCGATTTCATTGAGGGTTTCTGCCGCATCCGTTGAGAATTGCTTCGGTTCTAACGCTTTTATCCTGGCCATTGCTCAGTCCTCCTTTTGGGGACCCGCTCATTTTTGCGGATGCTCCTCGATGCGCTAACATGCCGATAGAGATTTCTCCGTATCGTTCTCCTTCACATAATCCTGTTCACATGAGAACCAAATGCCTTTCTTATATAGGTAAGCGTACCTCTGGCATAAATCAATTCTTCCGGAGAGTAGTGTGACTTTGTCACTTGATTTTCCGCCATGGCCGCTCAAATGCGAATTGACAACCTCCAAAAACTACTTAATTTTTAAGTACTTATTAATCAGGAGGGAAAGCATCGATGGACGATCTAAACGATAGATTTCCTAATATTCCCGAGAGCATAGCCGGGCTGGGAGAACTTTCCTTCAATCTCCGGCGGATGACCCGGGCAAGCGCATCCTGCAACGAATCTTTAATTTTGCCCGTGACCCTGATCTGGGAAGCAGAATCGCCTTTGTGGAGGGTTACGGGGAGCAATTAGCGCAATACTTGGTCCACATGGTAAAGGATTATTCACAGAAATGTTATCATGGAGCCCTGAAATCGTCCATGGAGGGTGGAACATAAGAGGCCTGGCCTCAGGACGATACACTTTCAGATTGGATGTTTCAGTTTCCTGCCACTAATTTAGATGTGACTTCCGGGGCCTCAAGAGGCCGTGGTCCTGGCATGCCAGGCCAGGACCTCTTTAGCTAGCGAACTTTCGTGTCCATCGCGAAAAAAATCAAGATTTGTAGCAATTGCTACCGCATCCGGCAATCCTCTTGGTTATTTTATTAGCAAAAAGGAGGTGAAAAGGGATGCCGAAATGCGGAATCTGCGGGGGCGAGGCTCCTAGACAGCCCTGCATCACTGAAGACGGCAAGTGCGATCTTTGCGAGAAAAAAGTTGGACTTGCCGAGGAAGAGAAAAAGGAGAAGAAGGAAAAGTAACACCCGGGCAGCCCTTTGGGTCATGTTAATAAGTCTTTTTCCGAAAAACGCCTTACATGGGCTGCCCTCCACCCTTAAAAAGACTGACTTATGCCCATCTCAAAAGGCTCAGCAATCAATCAAGAGGAGAACACGATGTACCCGCACATTCTCGGCATCTCTGGCAGCCCCATCAAGAACAGCAACACTGACCGCCTGGTGCAGGCCGTGCTCGAGGCTAGTGGTCTGACTTCCGAGTTTGTTAAGCTCAGCCGGATCCAGGTGCGCCCTTGCATTGCCTGTTTGGGTTGCAAAGAGGACAACATCTGCAAAGTGCAGGATGATTTTCCGGAACTGGGCGAAAAGGTGCGAAGAGCAGGCGCCTTAGTGGTGGGGGG
>JAGVPN010000322.1 GCA_020052215.1 Syntrophobacterales bacterium | reverse complement strand
CCTGGGGGTTACGGCCTTCTGTCTCATGGATGACCCGGAGGTAGCCGCGGCAGCGGCCCGGCGCAACACCACTCGGGCCGAGGTAGCCATGGAGCGGAGCCTGCCTAAACTGGCCGGGGGCATCGTGGCCATCGGCAATGCCCCCACCGCCCTGCTGCGCCTGCTGGAGTTGCTGGCAGCCGGGGCCCCGCCCCCGGCCCTGGTGGTGGGGGTGCCGGTGGGGTTCGTCAATGCCGCGGAATCCAAGGATGCCCTGGCACGCCAGGATTGCCCTTACATCACCGCGCTGGGACCCAAGGGCGGCTCGGCGCTGGCGGCCAGCATCATAAATGCCCTGGCCATCAAGGCCCTGGAGGAGGTGCCGTCATGACCACGAAAACCGGGACCCTGTACGGGATTGGCGTGGGACCGGGAGATCCGGAATTGATCACCCTAAAAGCCCTCAAGGTGCTGCAGGAGGTGCCTCACATCTTTGCCTCGTGCTCCACCAAGAACACCTACAGCCTGGCCCTGAGCATCGTGCGGTGTCACTTGAACGGCGCCGGCATTGAGCACCTGCCCTTTCCCATGACCAAAGACCCCCAGGTGCTGGCCTCCGCCTGGGAGCGGAACGCCCGGCGCGTCCTGGAAGTGCTGGCCACCGGCCGTGACGCCGCCTTCGTCACCCTGGGGGACCCTTTGACCTACTCCACCTTCGGGTATCTTCTGAAGACCCTCAAACGCCTCAATCCCGAGGTGGGCATCGTCACCATCCCGGGCATCACCTCCTACAGCGCCGCCGCGGCCCTGACCCACATCCCGCTCACCGAGGGCGAGGAATCCTTCTACCTGGTGTCCGGGGCCCTGGGCGCGGCCCGGCTGAAGGAAGTTATTGATAAATCAGATAATATCGTGATACTCAAAACCTATCGCTATTTTGACGAAATCTACCAGGTGTTGGCGGACCTGGATCTCCTGGACCGGACCACCTGCATCAGCCGCTGCGGCCTGGAAGGCGAGACCATCGTGGAGAATCTCCGGGAGCTCAAAGGCCGGGATTTGCCCTATCTCTCCATGATCATCATCAAAAAGAAAGGCAAGGGGTATTGATGGCCCGACCCAAGACCCTGGGAGGCCGGGGCCGCTGGCTTCTCCTCCTCGCCTTCACCCTGCTGGGCGTCATCTTCTGGCTGGGTCTGGGCGGGGCTTCGCACCACCTCACCGCCGGCAAGCTCTACCACCAATTAGGCTCGCCCCTGCTCCGCCTCCTGGCCTACCTGGGGGTGGGTCTCCTGGTGGGGCAGGCCATCGAATCCCTGGGCTGGGCCGCCAAGCTGGGTGGCTGGGTGGCGCCGGTGCTCCGCTGGGGGCACCTCAAACGTGAGAGCGGGGCCAGCTTCACCGCGGCCTTTTTCTCCGGGATCATGGCCAACACCATGTTGTGGACCTTTTACCAGGAGGGCAAACTCAGCCGCCAGGAAATGACCCTGACCTACCTGTTCAACGGCGGGCTGCCGGTCTACCTGCTCCACCTGCCCACCACCTTTTTCATCATCCTGCCCCTGACCCGGGAGGCCGGCCTCATCTATCTGGGCCTGACCGGGGCCGCCGCCCTGCTGCGGACCACCGCCCTACTCCTCCTGGCCCGGTGGCGGCTGGCGGCGGGGTCGGGTTCGGAAAAAGACGCTGCTCTGCCCGCGCCGCCGGCCCGTAACGAAAAAATTTTTCAGGAAATCTGGCGGAAATTCCGGCGGCGCTTTTCCCGGGTAGCCTTCTATACCCTGCCCATCTATTGCCTGATTTTTCTGGCGAATGACTGGGGCCTGTTCACCTGGCTGCGAGAGGCCACGGCCTCTCACCTGGCCCTGAGCTTTCTGCCCATGGAGGCCGCCAGCGTGGTGATCTTCAGCCTGGCCGCGGAGTTCACCTCGGGCATGGCCGCGGCCGGGGCCTTTCTCCAGACCGGCGCCCTGACCGTCCACCAGACCGTCCTGGCCCTGGTCCTGGGCAACATCGTGGCCACCCCCATCCGGGCCTTGCGCCATCAGCTGCCCTCCCATGTGGGGATCTTTTCCCCGGGGTTGGGGACCCAACTTTTGCTGATGAGCCAGGGGCTGCGGCTCCTGAGCCTGGTCCTGGTGACCGTGCCGTATGCGATGTGGAATTGACTATTGAAAAAAATAGCCGAAAATTATCCAGTCCCCGACGACGACGAAACCCCCAGGCCGCCCCGGCCCCGGAAAGAACTGCGCCAGGGGTTTTCCACCGGGACAGCCGCCGCCGCCGCCGCCCAGGGGGCGCTGTATGAACTCCTGCGCCGGCCCTGCCCGGATCGGGTCGAGGCTCCTTTGCCCGGCGGGGGGAGCCTCAGTATCCCCCTCAACCGCCACGGGAGGCGCGGTGCCCGGGGGGAGGCGGTGGTGGTCAAGGATGCGGGAGATGACCCCGACGTCACCCACGGGGCGGAGATCGGGGCCCGGGTCTGCCGCCTGGAGGCCCCGGGAAAGCCGGAGGACATCACCTTTTTAGGCGGCGAAGGTGTGGGCCGGGTGACCAAGCCGGGTCTGCCGGTGCCGGTGGGGGAGCCTGCCATCAACCCGGTGCCCCGGAGGATGATCCGCCTGGCCCTGCGCCAGGTATGGGATAAGTTTTGTCCCGGGGAGCCCCTGCGCCTGAGGGTGGAAATTTTTGTTCCCCGGGGGGAGGAACTGGCCCGGCACACCCTCAACCCCCGGTTGGGGATCCTGGGGGGCATCTCGATTCTGGGTACCACCGGGCTGGTGAAGCCTTTTTCCCACCAGGCCTATCGGGCCACCATCGCTTCCAGCCTGCGGGTGGCCCGGGCCGCAGGACTTAAACACCTGGGGTTCAGCACCGGGGGCAAAAGCGAGGAGCACCTCAAGGCGCTCCTCCCCAAACTGCCCGAGGAGGCTTTTGTCCAGATGGGGGATTACGTGCGCTTTGCCCTGAAGGTGGCCGGGCACCTGAAATTTTCGGAGATCACCGCCGCGGCCTTTTTCGGCAAGGCCCTGAAGATCGCCCAGGGTTTCGGGCACACCCACGCCTCCCGGGGGCTGGCCGATTTAAAGGAGTTGGGGCGATGGACCCTGGACCTGACCGGGGATGCGGCCCTGGCCCAGGCGGTGGCCGGGGCCAACACCGCCCGGCAGGCCCTGGAACTTCTGGCCGCAGCCGGGGCCGGGGGCGTAGTTGCCCGGGTGGGGGCCAGGATGCTGGCGGCTTTACAAGACTATGCCGGCCCCGGGCCGCAACTGGCCGCGGTTATCCTGGATTTTGCCGGACAGCCTCTGTGGTGGGGAGAAAGTCAGGGGGAAATCTAGCCGCAGGCTTTACCGTGAAAGTCCACCGTAGGGGCGGTTCGCTAACCGCCCCTACGAGGAATTTCATGCTTGAGGGGCCAAAGCTTCGACCATGCATGTTTACCGTGAAAGTCCTAGACCCCATAATAATATGGGGCCTGATGTTATTAATGTAGGACAGCCGCCCCCGGCTGTCCCGGACAGGCGAGGGCGCCTGTCCTACATTTTCTTCCTTGCCCGGTTCTGGTTCCCAATCTCCCGCTTGGGAACCAGAGAGATATTCTGGTGGGCGGCGCCCACCCTTATACCTAACCGGCTTTCGCAATCTGTGACCTCTGCTGACTGCTGAAAGCTGACTGCTGAGAGCTATCTTATGATTCCCGTGCAGGTGGTGGGCCTGGGGATGTCACCCGCGGACCTGACCCCCAGGTCTCAAGAGATTATCCGGCAAGCCCAGGTACTGGTGGGGGGGCGGCGTCTCTTGGACTACTTTCCGGAGCACCGGGGCTTGAAAATTCCCCTGGGTAAGGAACCCGAAGGGACCCTCAAACAGCTCCCGGCCCTGGCCGCCATCAAGCGGGTGGTGGTGCTGGCCTCCGGGGACCCTAACTTCTACGGAGTGGGGCCTTTGGTGGTGCGGGTTTTGGGAGCGGAGCACGTGGTGATCCATCCCAATCTCACCGCGGTGCAAACCGCCTGCGCCCGGCTCCGGATGCCCTGGCAGGACGCCACCGTCGTCAGCCTCCACGGACGCTCCTGGGAGCACCTGGCTGCGGTTCTGGGCCGGCCCGGCCCGCTGCTGATCTACACGGACCCGGCTCATCCGCCCGGGGAGATTGCCCGGTTCCTGCTGGCCCGGGGGCTGTCTTCGGCCCGCTTCTGCGTGCTGGAAGACCTGGGCCAGGACGCGGAGCGCATCACCTGGATGAGTCCGGCGGAAGCCCAGGAACAAGATTTTTCGCCTTTGAACCTGGTGGTGGTGGTGCCGGAGCCGGGTGAGGCGAGCCCCCGGCGCCCGCAGCTTCACCTGGGGCTGCCGGAAGCAGCCCTGGCCCACCAGGCCGGGCTCATCACCAAGGCCGAGGTGCGGGCCGTGGCCCTGGCCAAGCTGGCCCTGGGTCCCGGCCAGGTTCTTTGGGACCTGGGGGCCGGGTGCGGCTCCGTGGGGCTGGAGGCCAGCCTCCTCATCCCCGGGGGGAAGATTTTTGCGGTGGAGCGCCACCCCGGGCGGGCCGCCCAGATCGCCGCCAACCGGGACCACTTCGGGGTGGACAACCTTGAAGTAGTCTGCGCCCCGGCCCCGGTGTGCCTGGCGAACCTGCCCACTCCCCACCGGATTTTCGTGGGGGGCGGCGGCCCGGAAGTCGAGGCCATCATTCAGGAAGCCGTGCGGCGCCTGGCGCCCGAGGGCCGGGTAGTGGTCACCGCCGCCCTGCTGGAGACCCTGACGACGGCCCGGACCACCCTGGAACAGGCGGGCTGGGAGGTGGAGGTGGTCCAGTTGCAGGTGAGCCGCTCCCACCCCCTGGCCGGGGGGACCGCGTTGCAGGCTTTGAATCCCGTGTGGATTGTTACGGGTTACTTGGGGAGAAGACCGGGGGCGTAGGGGCGGTTCGGGAACCGCCGCTACAAATCTTACCACCCCTGTAGGGGCGGACCTGCGTGTCCGCCCTGGGCGCACACCTAGTATCGTGTCCCACAGATACCTTGCAAAATATTGACCTCAATAACTCCCCCTCCCCTGGTGGGAGGGGGTTGGGGGGAGGGGGATAGGTTGAAACGATGCCCAGCAATTTCACCCCCACCCCAGCCCTCCCCCATCAAGGGGGAGGGAGAAAAAACCTTCAACCTTCTGTAAGATAATCCTGGGACGATACACTAGGTGCGCCCCTCAAAAAAAGAAAGTCCTATAGGGAACATCACATGACTGAAAACCATCCCGTCATCTTCGTGGGGGCTGGCCCCGGCGACCCGGAGCTCATCACGGTCAAGGGGCAAAAAGCCCTGGCCCGGGCCGACCTGGTGCTCTATGCCGGGTCCCTGGTGTCCCCCGCGGTGCTGGAGTGGGCCAAACCTGCCACCGAACTCGTGGACACCGCCAAACTCAACCTGGCCGAGATTTGCGCCCGGCTCCTGGCGGGGCACCGGGCTGGCAGGAGGGTGGTCCGGGTCCATTCCGGCGACCCGGCCCTGTATGGCGCCATCCAGGAGCAACTGGAAGTTCTGGAGCGGGAAAATATCCCCTGTCTGGTGATTCCCGGGGTGAGCGCCGCCTTCGCCGCGGCCGCGGCCCTGGCCCAGGAACTCACCCTGCCGGAGGTGACCCAGACGGTCATCCTCACCCGGGCAGCGGGGCGCACCCCGGTGCCGGACAAAGAAGCCCTTCACGATTTGGCCCGGCATGGGGCCACCCTGGTCATCTATCTCAGCATCAAACTGATCGATTCCGTGGTGGCCGAACTCACCCCGGCCTACGGCCCGGAGACCCCGGTGGTGGTGGCCTACCGGGTGAGCTGGCCGGACCAGCAGTTGATCCGGGGCACCCTGGCCACCATCGCCGGGCTGGTCCAGGCCTCGGGCATCGAGCGCCAGGCCTTGATTATGGTGGGGCCGGTTTTGTCCGCCCGGGACGGCGATCTCCAGGCCCGCTCCAAGCTCTATGACCAGAGTTTTACTCATGGCTTCCGGGCCGGCGGAGAAAATGGATTGTAGGGGCGGTTCGCGAACCGCCCCTACGGTCCCGATTCAGAAGGAAAAATGCGGTTACTCAATGGATTCCCCGACCCGCCCCATTAAAATCCTGGCCCTGACCCCCGGGGGCGCGGCCCTGGCCCGGCGGCTGGCCCGAGGGCTAAAGGGAGCACAGTGCCGGCTGCCGGAAGCCCTGGCCGAAGAGCCGGTGGACCTGATTTTTCATAAGCTGGCCCAGGCCTTCCAGGAAGCGTTTGCAGGCAGCCATAACCTGATCTGCGTCATGGCCGCGGGGATCGTGGTGCGGGGTATCGCCCCGTATCTTCAGGGCAAGGATACCGACCCCGCGGTGGTGGTGGTGGATGAGGCCGGACGGTTTGCCGTCAGCCTCCTCTCCGGGCACCTGGGCGGGGCCAACGAATTGGCCCGGCGGGTGGCGGAGGTATTGGGCGGCACCGCGGTCATCACCACGGCCACCGACGTGCACGGGCTGCCGGCCCTGGACCAGATAGCGGTGGCGCAGGGCCTGAGCATCGAAAACCTGGCCGGGGTGCGGCCGGTCCACATGGCCCTGTTAGCAGGCCGTCCCGTCCGGTTGGTGGACCCCGAGGGATTTTTGTATGGCGAATTATCAGCGTCTCCGGAGTTATTCAGTTTTGAGTCCGACCTGGACCAGGCCCTGAAAGGCCCCGGCCCCACGGTCTATGTGGGCTTTCGGGAGAGGGACTGGCCCCCGGAGTGGCTCAGGCTTCGGCCCCGGAACCTGGTGGCCGGCATGGGCTGTCATAAGGGCACGCCCGCCGAAGAATTACTGGCGTTTATCAAACACACCTTCGAACAGGAAAAGTTGTCCCTCCTGTCCCTGAAGGCCCTGGCCACCATCGAGGTCAAAAAGGATGAACCCGGGCTGCGGATGGCCGCCCGGAGTCTGGGAGTCGAATTCTTATGGTTTACCGCGACGGAGTTAAAGGACATACCAGTGCCGAACCCCTCGCCCCGGGTGGCCCGCCACATGCAAGTGGCGAGTGTCAGCGAGGCGGCGGCCCTGAAGGCCGGGGGAGTGGAGCTGATCGTCACCAAGCAGAAGAGCCCCAACGCCACCCTGGCGGTAGCCCGGGTCGCCTGGCGGTAGTCAGCCTGGGCCCCGGGTTCGCCGATTACCTCATCCCCCGGGCTAAGAATGCCCTGGCCGAGGCCCAGGTGGTAGTGGGCTACCAGACCTATATCGACCTGGTGCGCCCCTGGTTAACCACCCAGGAAGTGGTGTCCACCGGCATGAAGGCCGAAGTGAAGCGCTGCCAGTTGGCCCTGGACCGGGCCCGGGCCGGACAAAAGGTAGCCCTGGTCTCCAGCGGCGACGCCGGCATCTACGGCATGGCCGGGCTGGTCCTGGAAATGTGCGCCGTTCAGGGGCTTAAGGTGGGGCCGCCCGAGGCGGGTGCGGACGTGGACCTCCACCTGGAGGTGATCCCCGGCGTCCCGGCCCTGGCCGCAGGCGCGGCGCTCTTGGGCGCGCCCCTGATGCACGATTTTGTCGCCATCTCCCTGAGCGACCTCCTCACCCCCTGGGAGACGATTCTTAAGCGCCTGGAACTGGCGGCCCAGGGGGATTTCGTCATCGTGCTCTATAACCCCAAGAGCAATAAACGGGACTGGCAATTGGGCGCAGTACGAGACCTCCTGCTGGGCCATAAAGACCCCGGCACTCCGGTGGGCATCGTCTCCCGGGCCATGCGGGAAGGCCAAACCACCACCGTCACCACCTTGGAGGATTTATTGTCGCATGCGGTGGACATGCAGACCATCGTGGTGGTGGGCAACTCCCAGACCTACATCTACGGCGATTACCTGATCACCCCCCGGGGCTACCAAAACAAGTACCGCGGCCAGGTGTCAGGGGAAAAGCAGGGGTTAGGGGCCAGGAAATAGGGGCCATGGGAAAAGCACACGGTCTATAGAATATTGAAACGCCGGGGTTTAAAGTCCCCTTTTTGTAAAGGGGGATTTAGGGGGATTATCAGGCGCTTATATAATCCCCCCTACCCCCCTTTAGGAAAGGGGGGAAGAAAATCTATATTTACCTGTCACCGTAATTATGGAACGCTAACATAGGGATAAGAAAAAAAGCTGACCGCTGATAGCTGAAAGCTGATAGCTATAAAAATTATGAAATATCGTCCTTTAATGATACTGGGTTCGGGCTCGGACGTGGGCAAGTCCATCATGGTGGCCGGGCTGTGCCGCATCTTCCGCCAGGAGGGCATCAGGGTGGCGCCCTTCAAGGCTCAGAATATGGCCCTGAACAGTTTCATCACCCCGGAAGGCGGGGAGATGGGCCGGGCCCAGGTGGTTCAGGCCCAGGCTGCGGGCCTGGTTCCCCATGTGGACATGAATCCCGTCCTGCTCAAGCCCAGCAGCGAAGTGGGCTCCCAGGTGATTGTCCAGGGCCGGGTGTACGGCAATTTTTCGGCCCGGGATTACTACCGGCTCAAGCCTAAACTGGTGCGGAAGGTGATGGAGAGTTACCGCCGCCTGGCCCAAGCCTATGACCTCATCGTCCTGGAGGGGGCCGGCAGCGCGGTGGAGCTGAATTTAAAGAAAAACGACCTGGTGAACTTCAACATGGCCAAAAAGGCCGGGGCCGCGGTGCTGCTGGTGGCCGACATCGACCGGGGCGGGGTGTTCGCGGCCACCATCGGCGCCTTTCACCTCCTGACCTTAGGCGAGCGCCGGATGCTCCGGGGTTT
>JAGVPN010000023.1 GCA_020052215.1 Syntrophobacterales bacterium | reverse complement strand
GGGCGCCAGCTTCAGGAGTTGGGCGCAAAAACCGTGGAAGGTCATGATGGGGAGGCGCTCCGGGGTCAGCTTGAGCTGGGCTTCATCCCCGTGACGCCGAAAGACCGCGGCCGCCAGTTCCCGAAGCCGCAGCTCCAGGGGAGAAGCGTCAGGCCCCGGGGCCTGCCGTTCCCACAGGAGGGCCATGACCCGGGCGCGCAGCTCCCCCGCGGCCTTGCGGGTAAAGGTCAGGGCCAGCATCTCCTCGGGGGTGTCCACCCGGGCCAGGAGGGTGAGGAACCGGGCCAGCAGCACGGATGTCTTGCCGGAGCCCGCCGGGGCCTCCAGGTGAAAGCCTTCCAAGGGGCTTAGGGCCTGGTCCCGGATGGCTTGATCGGCCGGCTGGGTGGGTTCTGTAGTCATGGCAGCCTCGTAGGGGCGGTTCGCGAACCGGCCCTACAATTCATCTCCCAGGTCCGGGGCTGGAACAAAGCCGCAGACCAGATCGTAGGGGCAATATTGACACGCCCCGCCATGGGGCTTCTCCGGGGCCGGGGCGGGGCCGGGACGGAAATCCCCCGCGGCCAGGCGGCGGCCCAGAGCCGTGACCTTCCCCGCAAAGGCGGCGGCGGCCTCACGCCATTTTTCCGGCGCCGCGCCAAAATCCTGGTGTTTCAGGTGATGCGACCGGGGCGACTTGAGGCCGATAAACCCGGCCCGCACCTGGGCGGCAGCCGGGTTGACCGTCACCCGGCCCTGCTGCACGGCCAGGAGATAGCAGGGCAGTTGAGCCTCGGCCACCTCCTCCAAAACTTGATTTTTCTTGGGGATTTCCCCGCTCTTATAATCCCAGACTACCAGGTCGGCCTGCTCCGGGTGATAGTCCAGGCGGTCAATGCGGCCGCGCAGGCTAAAGGGCCAGTCCCGGCCCCGGAGGTCCTGGAAGGCCACCTCGGAGCCCTGCCAGCGCCAGCCCGCCTCATAGCGCTCCTGCTCCAGCCGCAGCCACTCCCACAACAAGCCCTCCTCCCCCAGCCAGCGGTTCTCCTCGGCCTGCCATAGGAGGTCGAAGCTCAAAGGGGCCAGCGCCCGGAGCGCGGCCTCCTGGAGCAGTTCCCGGGCGCGGCTGTGGTCCCAGGCTTGATCCGCTTCGAGAATATCCTTAAAGTCCGTGGTGAAGCGGGCCAGGACTTCGTGCAGCAGTTGGCCCCGCTCCCGGGGGTCCAGACCGGCCTCGATCTCCGGCAGTTCCCTGATTTTCAGCAGGTTTTCCAACAGGAAACGGCAGGGGCACTTAAGGGCGGTGCTCACCTGGCTCAAGGAGATTTCCCCGGGCAGGGGAAAGGAGAGAGGAGGATCGGAGTACCCCGGAAAGGCCGGAGGTTCAGGTGCGTGAAACACGGCCTGGATGGCGGGAGACCGCAGCCAGGCGGGATCAGGGGTGGTGAGCACCGCCATCTCGGCCTGGCTCCACTCCCCCAAATACATCGGGGTGCTGACTTGTTCTTCCTGGTCCACCAGCCGGGGCCGGGTCAGGGTGAGGCGGGGCGCGGCCCCCAACAGATTGTGGAACAGTTCCGCGGCAAAAAGATGCTGGCTCTGATGCGTCCCGCCCAGGACCAGGCGTTTTTCGCCGCCGGAGAGCAAGGGGAGGGGCCGGGGAGGGGCCGGTAGGGTCCCGGAGTTCATGCCCAGACAGAAGACGTGGGAAAAATCCAACCCCCGCATCTCCAGGAGGCCCAGGACCTGGATCCCGGCAGCCTGAATCCCCGGTCCGGGCAATAAGACCCGCTGGGCACCGATGGTCAGCCACTGCATAAACTCCCCGGCCGTAAGCCCCAGCGCCCCCAGCGCGGTTTCCAGTTCGGGCAGGAGCGCAAAGAGGCGATTCCAGGGCTCCCGGTCGGCTTCACCGAGCCCCCGGGGAAACCCCAGTTCCTGCCAGGCGGCCTTAAGAAGGCGGCCCCACTGGCCCGCCGGGGCGGTTGACATTTGGAGGGAATTCCAGACCCGGTATAGCCGCTCAATAACTGCGGTCTCCGCCTCGGGGGGCCGGGAGCGGAGCACCGCCTGGCGAAGCTGATTCCAGTCCTGATCCACCCGCCGCTCCCGGAAGGCCCGGTCCCATTGGGCCGGTGGGCCGCCAGAGACCTGCACCTCCCCGTAATACGGGGACAGGAGCAGGGAGACCAGGTCTTCCCGGCGCTCCCGGGCGGCGATGAAGGTCAGGGGCAGCAGCGCGGCCCGAAACAGGGGGACCTCGGCCAGGTTCGGCCCCCGGGAGAAATTGTAAGCCCAGCCGTCCGGGGACTGGGGCGACCCCAGCAATTCGGCCAGGACCCGCCGCAGTTGGGGCGTGTAGGTGTCGATGGCTGGGGCGGTGACGGCCAGGCGGTGCAGCGGCAGGCCGCGGCGGGCCAGTTCCACCAGCCGGGCCGCCACCCAGTTAACTTCCTGGGCGGGGTCGGGCAAGGCCACCGCCTGGCGCACATTTTGAAGATCGCCCCGCACCTGGAGGTGGACCACCTGGGTGCGGCGGCTGAGTTCGTTAAGCCAGAGTTCTTCCAGGGGCGCCGGGGTTTCCAGACCCGCGACCAGCACCCGGGGGGCAGCTTGATTCGGCCCTGCTTCAGGGCGGCGGTGAGATAAGCCGGGAGTTCCCCGGGGCTCAGCCAGCCACCTTCCCGCAAGAGCTCGGCATAGATGCCGGTGACCCGGCGGCGCCAGGCCACCAGCGGCGAATCATCTTCGCCACCCAACGGGCGGGAGTCCCCGCCCGCCAGCGCGTAGCGGCACAGGAGGATGTGGGCTTCGTCCAACGCCTGGGCCCAGGCCAACTCCGGGGTGGGGCCGGAAGGGGGCGGGGCGGTTTGCAGGGCTTGACGCCACCGGTCCAGGCGTACCAGGGCCGGGGCCAGGACTGCCTGGGGCCACAGTCCCTTAAAGATCTCGGACCACCAGGCGTTGAGGGTGAAAAGCGCCAGCGGTTCCCAGGCGGGGCGGCCGGCC
>JAGVPN010000409.1 GCA_020052215.1 Syntrophobacterales bacterium | reverse complement strand
TTTCGGGTCGCCATCGTCGAAGAAGGCCATATTGAAGAGCTGGCCCTGGAGTCCGCCTCCCGGGAACCCACCAAAGCCAATATTTACAAAGGCATCGTGGTCAATATCGAGCCCAGCCTCCAGGCGTCGTTTGTCAACTATGGCGGGGAGCGCCACGGTTTCTTGCCCCTGTCGGAAGTGCATCCCGACTATTTCCAGGAAAAACCCCAGAGCAAGGCCAAGGCCAAGATTCAGCGGGTGCTGCGCAAAGGCCAGGAACTCATCGTCCAGGTCTACAAAGAGGAGTCCGCCTCCAAGGGCGCCTACCTCAGCACCTATATCTCTCTTCCCGGACGCCGTCTGGTGCTCCTGCCCCAACAGACCCACCTGGGGGTTTCCCGCAAGATCGAAAAGGAAGAAGAGCGCCAGCGCCTCAAAGAATTGGCCCAGAAATTAGGGCTGCCGCCGGAGATGGGCTTGATCGTCCGCACCGCCGGCGAGACCGCCAAGACCCTGGAACTGGCCAAGGATATGAAGTATCTCCTGAAACTCTGGGAAACGATCAATCAGGTCGCGGTGGGCCAGCCCGCTCCTTGCCTGCTGCACCGGGACCTGGACCTCATCACCCGGACCGTCAGGGATTATTTTTCCCCGGATATCACCACCATCCTGGTGGACAATGTCGAGGTCTTCCAAACGCTGCGCACCTTTATCCTGGAAATGTCCCCCCGGCACGTCCATACCCTGAAACTCTACAAAGACAATCTGCCTATCTTCACCCGCTTCCAACTGGAAGACCAGATAGACCGCATTTACTCGGAGCGGGTACCCCTGAAATCCGGCGGCACCATCGTCATCAACCCCACCGAGGCCCTGGTTTCCATCGACGTCAACTCCGGGCGCTGCACCAGCCAGAAAGAAATTGAAGACACTGCCTTGAAGACCAACCTGGAGGCCGCGGATGAGGTCGCCCGGCAACTCCGCCTCCGGGACCTGGGGGGGTTGGTGGTCATCGACTTCATTGACATGAAGGACAAAAAGCACCAGAAGCTTGTGGAGCAGGCCCTCAAGCAAAGCCTGAAGAAGGACAAGGCCCGGGTCACGGTGGGGACGTTGTCGAAGTTCGGATTGCTGGAACTTTCCCGCCAGCGTCTGCGCCCCACCGCGGAGGTCAGCGCCTATACGCCCTGCCCTGCCTGCCAGGGCCGGGGCCGCATTAAACGGGTGGATACCCTGAGCCTGAGCCTCCTCCGGCAAATCTCCACCCAGGTGGCTCAAGGCCAGATTCTGGAGGTCCGGGCCTCCGTCCCCCTGGAAGTGAGCAATTTCCTGCTCAACAAGAAACGCAAAGAGATCCTCAACCTGGAAGAGCATTATCATCTCAAGATCGTGGTGCTCCCCAAAGAAGGACTGGGGCCCGAAGAGATTCTGGTGGAATATCTCAAACGGGAGATTCCCGAGGCCAAGCCGGCTCCCGAGGCCAAGCCGGCTCCTGAAGCCAAACCGGCTCCTGAAGCCAAGCCGGCTCCCGAGGCCAAGCCCCGACGAACTGCTTCATCCAGACGGAGAGGCCCTCGCCGGGCCGCGGCCCCTAAACCGGCAGTAACAGAACCGCAGGAAGGAGTAGAACCCAAACCGGCTCCTGAGGCCAATCCGGCTCCCGAGGCCAAGCCCCGACGAACCGCTTCATCCAGACGGAGAGGCCCTCGCCGGGCCGCGGCCCCTAAACCGGCAGCGGCAGAACCGCAGGAAGGGGTGGAACCCAAACCGGAAGGAGCTGCAACTCAAGAGGCCGTTGCGCGACAATCGGTAGTCTCTGAGACCGAGTAAATAGATGCGACCCACCAGGACACGAAGATTCATCGACGGGAAGATGAGCACAGCCAAGTCTCCGTGCATTCTCACACGGTGTTCTTTGTGTCTTTTGAGGTGAACTTTCCGGGAATCTTCCATGCGCAGCAATTTGACCTCTCTTTTGCATTGCCTTCGGAGAGATTTCCCCGTAAAATTGTTTTTATTATTACTGTTCTTTTATTTCGTTGTTAGAGCCTATCTGTTATCAATTACTCATGATGAAGCATTGACCGTATTTTCTGTAGTTTCCAATTCGTATTTACATATATTATTATTTAAGACGCCACATCCTGCAAACAATCATTTACTTAATTCATTATTAGTTAAGTTCTTTATAAGCATTTTTGGTTACAGAGAATTACCTATCAGATTAGCAGGCTTACTGGGCGGATTATTATACCTTTTTGCCGCTTATAAATTATGTCAAAAATTATTTTCCAAAACATTTCTCTTTTATCTATGTCTACTGGTATTAGTTCTTAATCCATTTGTTATAGATTTCTTTTCCTTAGCCCGCGGTTACTCTTTGGCACTGGGATTTTTAATGCTCAGTATATTTTATTTTTTTAATAGTTGTAGTGCTGCAGACCCTCAAAAAGCCCTTATCTTTAGAATTAAGTCATTTTGTTTAATGTCCCTTGCTGTGATTTCTAACTTCAGCTTTTTAAATGTTTACTTTGCCCTTATGGGTTCATATTGTATAATGGAATACATAATGCTTTATTCTTTAAAAGAAAAAGGGGTGCCTGTTAAATTATTTAACCATTCTTTTTTAATAAATCTTTTCTACATTTTTATTATTACCATTGGTTTATCCGCCTTGATATATTTACCTTTATCGGAAATTGCTAAATATAATTTATTCTATGGCGGAAATACTGGCTTTTATCATGATACCATAGGTAGTTTAATAAAATCATCCGCATATGGTAAAATTTATTTTGGTTCTATTACAGAGACTTATTTCGGTTTGTTCTTGTTGTTTGTTGTTATGCTTTTTTTTATTAATTTTGCATTTATTTTTTATAAAAAGCGTTGCCTAAGTTCATTCGATAAAGATTTAATTGTGATTGGCTCAATAATAGTAATAACCGTTTTGAGTATAGTTTTTCAAAATACATTATTGAATACTCCATTTGTTCTTGCAAGAGCTGCCATTTATTTTATCCCGTTGTTTACGCTGTTAATTTTTGTTCTTTGGAAAGCTATCTCAAAAAATGGTTTTCGGATGATAATTGTGCCAAATATTATTCTGGTTTTTTGTGTAATTGTTGGCTTGTTACATTATCTTTCTTGCATTAACCTGTCACATACATATGATTGGCGTTATGATGCGTCAACAAAAACGGTTATGAATTATATTTTTGAAATGGAACAGAAAATTTCGCCGAGAATAGATAAATTTACCATAGGAGCCACCTGGTGGCTTGTGCCTGCTATTAATTATTATTTACTTAAGCATGGAGGCCACTTTAAAATTGTCGAGCCGATGGGGCCGGAAACTTTTGGGCCTGATGGACAGTTCGATTTTTATTATCTCTATGAATATGATAAAACATTATTAAAAAAATACAATCTATCCCTTTTGGGTCATTACACTTTAAGTGACACTTATTTAGGAGTATCAAATGCTCTTATGAGCAAATAATCCTGAAGTATCATGAGGAGTTATTATGCGCAGCAACTTGATGAAACAAGGCCTGGAAAAATATCCCCATCGGTCCCTCCTCAAGGCTATGGGATTGACCGACAAAGAGATCGACCAGCCTATTATCGGCGTGGCCAATTCCTATAACGAGTTTATCCCCGGGCACATCCACCTGGACAAGATCACCCAGGCCGCCAAGGCCGGGGTGCGCAGCAATGGCGGCACCCCTCTGGAGTTCGGGGTCATCGGCGTCTGCGACGGCCTGGCCATGCACCACGCCGGCATGAAATATTCCCTGCCCTCCCGGGAGCTCATCGCCGACTCCATCGAGACCATGGCCACGGCCCATCCCGTGGACGGCCTCATCCTGGTGGCCAATTGCGACAAGATTATCCCCGGCATGCTCATGGCGGCCCTGCGCCTCAACATCCCCGCCATCCTGATTTCCGGCGGGCCCATGCTGGCCGGGCGCTTTAAGGGCCAGGCGGTGGATTTGATCACGGTCTTCGAGGGAGTAGGGGCGGTGAAAGGCGGAAAGATCAGCGAAGCCGAGCTCAAAGATCTCTCGGAATGCGCCTGTCCCGGCTGCGGCTCCTGTGCCGGCATGTTCACCGCCAATTCCATGAACTGCCTGAGCGAGGCCTTAGGCCTGGCCCTGCCCGGCAACGGCACCATCCCGGCGGTCGCCGCGGCCCGCTACCGCCTGGCCAAGGAAGCCGGCTTCAAGATCATGGAGTTGGTCGACAAACAGGTCCTGCCCCGGCAGATCGCCACGCTCGCGGCCTTCAAAAACGCTATGGCGGTGGACATGGCCTTGGGCTGCTCCACCAACACCGTGCTCCACGTGCCGGCCATCGCCCGGGAAGCCGGGATTGACCTGTCCCTGGACCGGTTCAATGAAATCAGCGTTAAGACTCCCCACCTGTGCTCCCTGAGCCCCGGCGGGCCCCACCACCTGGAGGACCTGGACGCGGCCGGCGGGGTCCCCGCGGTCATGGCCGTCCTCATGGCGGCCGACCTGGTGGACGGGGCGCCCCTCACCGCCACCGGCGCCACCGTGGCGGACAACCTGGCCCCGGTCCGGGTCCTGAACGACCAGGTTATCCGCCCCCTGAGCAACCCTTACCACGCCCAGGGAGGCATCGCCATTCTCCGGGGCAACCTGGCCCCGGACGGCGGCGTGGTCAAACAGTCGGCGGTGGATCCTCAGATGCTGGTGAATGAAGGTTCGGCCCGGGTCTTTGAGGCCGAGGAAGAGGCCACCCAGGCCATCCTGGAGGGCCGCATTAAGCCCGGCGACATCGTGGTCATCCGCTACGAAGGCCCCAAGGGCGGCCCGGGTATGCGGGAGATGCTCACCCCCACTTCGGCCATCGCCGGC
The DNA here is from genome assembly GCA_020052215.1 of Syntrophobacterales bacterium. Lineage (GTDB taxonomy): Bacteria > Desulfobacterota > Desulfobaccia > Desulfobaccales > 0-14-0-80-60-11 > 0-14-0-80-60-11. The sequence continues at coordinate 3,999 of JAGVPN010000409.1, read as the reverse complement.
ATGGGCCTGGACAAGGAAGTGGCGCTGTTGACCGACGGCCGCTTCAGCGGCGGCACCAGAGGCGCGGCCATCGGCCACATCTCGCCGGAGGCCGAGGAGGGCGGCCCCATCGCCCTGGTCAAAGAGGGCGACCGCATCAAGATCGATATCCCGGCCAAAACCCTGACCCTGCTGGTGGACGAGGCCGAGCTGGCCCGGCGCCGGGAAACCTGGCAGCGGCCGGAGCCCAAAATCAGGCAGGGTTATCTGTCGCGCTACAGCCGCCTGGTGAGCTCCGGCAGCCAGGGCGCGGTGTGTAACTAATTTATTTTGTCCTGGTATTCGTTCTGGTTCCCAAGTTAAACTTGGGAACCAGAACGAATACCAGGGAAGATAGTTGCCCTTCACCTTGCTGACAGGACTTAGCAACAACCTGTCCCCTTTATCGACTTTTCGACAAATCCCCGGGGCCGGCCCGGAGGCGGCCCCTGATAACCCGGTGACCGCACCAAGGTAGGAAAGATTCTTTGTAGATAAAAGTATGTTGTTAAACAACAAGTTACCTCATTTATCGACGAACCGGTGGCCTCTTATTAAAACGACTAGATTTCTAATCTTTTAGGAGAAAAGCAATATGCACCTTTCCATCAATCGGGAAACCTTGTTGAAGGGAGTGGGGCGGACCCTGGGAGTGGTGGACCGCCGGGGCACCATGCCCATTCTGGCCAATTTTCTCTTGCAGACCGATGAAAACCGGGTAATCATTTCCGCCACCGACCTGGAGGTGAGCTTCCGGGGTTTCTATCCGGCGGAAGTGCAGGAGCACGGGGCCTTAACGGTCCAGGCCCACTACTTCTTTAACCTGATCAAGGAGCTGCCGGGGGAAACCCTGGACCTCACGGGCACGGAAAATTCCAATTTAAAGATCCAGGTGGGGGATGCCCGGTACCAGCTCCACGGCCTGCCGGCGGACCAGTTCCCCCCGGTCCCGGAGATCACCGACCAGGAGATGGTGCAGGTGGAGAGCGGCATGGTCAAGGAGATGATCGAAAAGACCATCTTTTCAGTAAGCGCCGACGACCTGCAGTACCACCTCTCCAGTATTTATTGGGAGCGGGTGGGAATTCCACGCCACGGGCCGACGCCGGACCCACCCCTTGAGGAAGGGGAGGAAGGAGAGCAAGGAGTGGACCTGGAAGTGGACTATTGGCTGCGCCTGATCTCCACCGACGGTCACCGCCTCACCCTGATTGAACGCCCCCTGGCGGAATCCGGCCAGTTTCCTATGGATAAAGGCATCCTCATCCCCCGGAAAGGCATGGCGGAAGTCATCCGCTTCCTGGCCGAAGAAGAAAAAGTCTCCCTGGGTCTGGGCAAGCAGAGCCTGGCCTTAAAAGCGGATGACCGGTATCTCTTTATCCGGCTCTTGATGGACAAGAAATTCCCCGACTACCGCCGCATTATCCCGGAAAGCTTCGCCTATCGTTTCGCCATCAACCGCCGGGTCTTGTTAGACACCATCCGGCGGATTGCGCTGTTGTCCACCGAGCGCTTCAAAGGCGTGATCTTAAAGCTCATGCCGGACCACCTGGAAGTCACCTTCAATAACCCGGAGGTGGGCGAAGGCCGGGAAGTGGTGGGTCTGTTCATGGAGCAGGGCGACGCGGCCCAGCTTCCCATGGAGATCGGCTTCAACGCCCGGTACTTTCTGGAGCCGTTGAACGCCATGGCCGCGGACATGGTGATCCTGGAGCTCAATGAAAAGGATCGCCCCTGCCGCCTGGTGGACCAGACGGACCCCCACTACTTCAGCATCATCATGCCCATGAGCCTGTAAAGACTTTTTTTGGTTTTCGAATGGCGGGTAATGCCCCCGCTTACTGAATAAAGGACCAGGAAAGGAACCCCAAGATGCCTGAAATGATCGCTTATTGCGGGCTGGTATGTTCACATTGCCCCACATTTATCGCCACCCAAAAAAATGATGACGTCGCCAGGGAAAAGACCGTGGCCCTCTATACTGAAAAGTTTGGGTTGAATCTAAAGAAGGAAGATATTAACTGTGACGGTTGCCTGAGTGTAGAGGGAAGGAAACTGGCGTTTTGCCGGATATGCGAGATCAGGCAATGCTGCCTCGGCAAAGGTTTGGAAAACTGCGCCTTTTGTGAATCGCCGTGTGAAAATCTTCTAAAGTTGCACGAGGTTTCGCCGGAGGCCAAGGCCTCCTTTGAAGCGCTGAGAAAGAAATTTCCGGGCCAATGATGCGGCAGGGGGCCTGAACCGCCCGAGGACCATATGGACGAGAATAAAGCTTTAAAGCGTTTCGGGGAACTCGTGGGTTACACCGAGGCGGAATTAGCCCTTTTCCAGCCCGGAGACCCCCGGCTGCGGCAAATGGAGCGGTTGGGCCGGGCCGCGGCCAAATATTCCATCTCCGTCCAGGTAGTGCGGGCCCGGAACTGCAATTCCGGGTATCAGGAAGGCGATAAATTTATCCTGGACGTGGACGGCAATTTCATCACCAAGTTCTGTCCTCCCAGACTGTGTGTTTACGCCATCTCGCAGTTGGCGGTGCCGGTGGCCCTCATCAACGAGCGCCTGAGCGAAGGGCTGGACCCCAACCAGTTTCATTTCATGCATCAGGTCCGCTGCCTGGACGTGGGCGTCGCCTGCGGCGGCTACGGTGAGGTGAGGTTCGAGGTCAAGGTGGTGCCCCGGGTTAAAGATTCGAAGCCGCGCCCCTGAGAAACGCCGGGTGGGCAATGCCCGCCGGATATTCCGCCAAAAGGAGACCACCTTATGGCCCGCATCGGCATTCTGACCTGTTCAAATTGCACCCAGGACAGCAATTGCGCTTCCGTGGTGTGTCTGGCGGATATGAGAAAGCGCCGGGGCTGGTTCGAGTCCTACCCCCAAAATGAACCGCTGGATTTAATCGGCATCATTAATTGCGCCGGTTGCCCCACCCTGGCCGCGCCGGAAAAAATTCTCAAACGAGTCCGGGCGGTGGCCGAGTTCCGCCTGGATGCCCTGCACCTGTCCTTCTGTATGGTGACCTTATGTCCCTTTATCAAACCCTACACGGCATTGATAAAACGTGAGTTTCCTGGTATAAATATGGTGATGGGGACCCATCAACCAACGGATCGCGACCGCTTCCAACAGGGGGTCAAAGAACTGCTGTGCCAGACCCTGGCCGCGCCCCAAACCATGAATGATTTGATCCGGGGAACCTTAAAGATTCCCCAAGAGTGACTATTTTTTCGAGAGGAGTAACCCTTTGCCTGAAAAAGATTCAAAGGTAGGTAGCGGTAACCTAGTGCTTTCTGGTGAAGGGAAAAGAAACGCCGAGTACGACGCCGATAAAATCCAGGTCCTCAAGGGCCTGGAGCCTGTGCGGGAGCGGCCGGCCATGTACATCGGCAATACCGGCCCCGAAGGCCTCCACCACCTAGTCTATGAAGTGGTGGACAACTCCATCGACGAGGCCATGGGCGGGCATTGCAACGACATCAAGGTTACCGTCCATTCGGACCACCGCGTCACCGTGGAAGACAACGGCCGGGGCATTCCCGTGGACCTGCACCCCGGCGAAAACCTGCCCGCGGTGGAGGTGGTCATGACCCGCCTGCACGCCGGCGGCAAGTTCGATTCCGGCGCCTACAAGGTTTCCGGCGGCCTCCACGGCGTCGGGGTTTCGGTGGTCAACGCCCTGTCCGAATACCTGGAGGTGGAGATCCGCCGGGACGGCAAGGTTTATCACCAACGCTACGAGCGGGGCAAGACCGCCACGCCCTTGACCATCACCGGCAAGACCAAGCGCCGGGGCACCAAGGTGACCTTTTTCCCCGACTGCCAGATTTTTGCCGAGATCAACTTCAGCTACGACCTCCTGGCCCAGCGCCTCCGGGAGCTCTCCTTCCTCAACGGCGGGGTGCGCATCAATCTGCTGGACGAGCTCTCGGGCCGCAAGAACGAATTTATTTACGAAGGCGGCATCGTCTCCTTCGTCCAGTACCT
>JAGVPN010000425.1 GCA_020052215.1 Syntrophobacterales bacterium | reverse complement strand
TGTATTACCGCCTCAAGGTAGTCACCCTGTGGCTGCCGCCGCTCAAGGAACGCTTACAAGATATCACCCTGCTGGCGGAGTACTTCCTGGCCCGGTTCGCCAAGGAAATGGGCATGAGCAATCCGGGTACGACGGCAGAGGCCAAGCTGTTGCTCCAGAACTATCCATGGCCCGGCAATGTCCGGGAACTGGCCAACGCCATGCAAAAGGCCCTGATCTTCAGCCGGGGGTATCCCATTCACCCGGAGGACGTCACCCGGGCCATCGGCGGCGAAAGTCCGGCCAAGGAAGCTGGAGATCAACAGACGGACGAGCTTGTCAGGCAGTGGGTGCGGCAAACCCTGGCCGCCGGGGAAGGCAAGGACGTATTTGAGGTGTGTATGGACCACTTTGCCAGCCTGATCATCAGCGAGGCCCTGGACCTGACCGGCGGCAACCGCAGCCGGGCCGCCAAGCTCCTGGGCATTTCCCGGCCGACCCTTTTGTCCAAGATCGACAAATACCGGCTCAAGCTGGAAACGTCCGTAAAGCTTGAGGGCCCCTGAGATAGCTATCAGCGGTCAGCAGTCAGCAAGTATCTGTAGGGCGGGAAAGCGAAGCGCCGGATTTATATTCGCAAAAGAACCACTATTAATATTAGACCTACAATAATCATCATATAAAATTCGTGTTTTTTAACTTTTTGTTCCAACTCTCCAAGCTTGTTAGATAACTCTCCGGGGTCGACCATAGATAATCTCCTTTGAGCCGAAATTGTAGGGCAACCTGTGCCTACGCACTCCAAAAACAGTTTTGAGTTCTCTCTCCACGAGTTTAAACCCGAGAAGGTCCATCTTTTTGTAGCTAAATTGTTTTGTGGAAGACGTTTGCCAAATATATCGGTAAAAATTAATTTTTCTTAAATTATTGTCAAACCACACCCCCAGAACCCAGACACCTCACCGCGGTGGACCTTAAGGACCTCAGGGCAGTACTGACCGGTAGTGGTGAGCCAGAGGAAAGGAGGAGGCCACCTGGACATACCACCAATAGAAGGTCACTTGCCAGCTTAGACAATTATCCTCAGATAAGCGAAAAACCCCGATACGATCTGAATAACGAAATTGACCTTTGGTCGGCGGGCATAGAGGCCCGCCCTACCGCAACCTAAAATTACCCGCCTTCCCCTTCCCAAGAATCTTCTTTTCTGGACGTCCACTGCGGTCCTTTGCCTTGGCCTTTTTACAAACTGTAAAAAATGACGACAGCCTTTGGCTGACAGTTTAAAGGCGCTTTTATCTGACTTCCATATAATAGCCTTTATATCAATGAGTTATCAAATTTTGGTTTTTTTTCGTCTTGGCACGGCGGTTGCTCAGTTTTTAGGCGAGGGGTGAGCTTCGTGGCCAATGGCTGCAAAATTCTCATTGCAGATCGCAACCGGCATGTACGAGATTTCCTGCGGCGGGAGTTGAGCGCCGAGGGCTACCGGGTGGAGGTGGCCAGGGATGGCCGGGAAGTGCTAGGCCGGATCAATGGCGAAGACCCGCCCCATCTCCTCATTTTGGACCTGGAGATCCCTTACCTGGATGAACCGGAGGTGTGGGCCAGGTTGAAGGATCGCCAGCCGGCCCTGCCGGTGGTGATCCACACCTTTCTGCCCGAATATCCCATCAACCTGACCTTGCCGATTGCCGCGGCGTTCCTGGAAAAGAAAGGGGATACGGATCAGTTGAAGGCGGTGGTAGCCGAGGTGATCCAGAAGCACTACCCCGGGGGGGTCCCGGCCCGGGAGAAAACCGGGTGAAGCAGAACGGCAGGTTAGCTTTGACCGAGATGCGGGTGGAGGTATATGGTGATGGAAAGCTATCTCTGGCCTTGTAAGGGAGGCACCTGGCGGGACTGCGCCGTCGCGGCGGCCATGTTGGCGGAACTTCTGCTAATCTGGGGCAGTTGGTATGGCCTGACCTGGCTGTGCCGGTAAAGCGGGAGGGGGATAGGTTGCAGCAATGCCCAGCAATTTCACCCCCACCCCCAGCCCTCCCCCATCAAGGGGGAGGGAGAAAAACTTCAACCTTTTGTTAAGATAATCCTGGAACGATAGACTATGTGTCCTCTCTTGAGGGCGCATACCTAGGCGCATCCCCACTCAGACAGAGCGCATGGCCAACCTGTTCCAAAGACTGAAGAGTCTGTTTGCCGGGGTAGAGCCTGAACCGGCTCTCTCCATGGAAGAACTGCGGGCGGTCTTCAAGGCTCGCTACCACGCCTTCAAGCTGCTGCTCGCCGCCAACAACACCGCCTTGCAGCTCATGACCGACATGGAGGCGGCCCTCAGGAGCCGACATAGCTTCGGCATGACCTTTATCCGGTCCCACGCCACGGGCACGTGTGTCAACGTCTTCAATATCATCAAGTACTTGAATGAATTGACCGGCAACCGGTACCGGGTGCTGGAGACGGTCTTTACCGGCATTGAAAGACAGATTGACGCCACCCTGACACAGAGGCAGACGCCGACGATTTCGGAACTGGTGCTGCCTCTTACGGCAGTGCGCCGGGAGATGGCGGACGGGGTGGGCAGCAAGATGGCCAATCTGGGGGAGATCACCGGAGAGTTGCCGGAGATTGCGGTGCCCCCGGGGTTTGCCATCACCGCCACGGCGTATGAGCGGTTCCTATCCCACAGCCGGCTGACTGATGAGATCAACCGGCGCCTCCAATCCATGGAAGAAGAGGAGATCTCGGACCTTTACCGGAAGAGCTCGGAAATCCAGACGCTCATCATGGGGGCGGACCTGCCGCCAGAGTTGGCCGAGGCTATCTCCCGGGCCTATGCGGATCTGGCGAGGACCGTGGGCGGGACCCTGAAAGTGGCCCTGCGCTCCAGCGCCATCGGCGAAGACGCCGCGGACACCTCCTTTGCCGGGCAGTATCATTCGGAACTCAACGTTAGCGAGGCAAACCTCCAGGCGGTTTACAAGGAGGTGTTGGCCAGCAAATATGCCCTGACCGCGGTGAGTTACCGCCTGCACAAGGGGCTCAGGGACGAAGATGTGGCCATGTGCGTGGGGTGTATGGCCATGGTGGATTCCGTCTGCGGGGGGGTGATGTATTCCCGGGACCCCACCGACAGGCGCAGCGACGCTATCTTTCTCAATGCGGTGCACGGGTTGGCTAAATCCGTGGTGGACGGCACGGTCACCCCGGATTTGTGGGTCATCTCCCGGGGCCAGCCCCTGACGATCCTCCAGCGGGAGATCCGGGACAAGGAACTGAAAGCTGTGTGCCTCCCGGAGGAAGGGGTGCGACTGCTAAGCGATGCCCAGGGGATGGAGGCCGCGCTCACGGATGACCAGGCCCTGGAACTGGCCCGGATCGCCCTGGTGTTGGAGTCTCATTTTGAAGGCCCCCAGGATATCGAGTGGTGCATCGATGCGGCGGGACGCATCTTTATCCTCCAGAGCCGGCCCTTGAAGCAGATGGCGGCCCCCCGGAGCGAAAGCTTCGAAACCTGGGCCGGGGAGTATCCTGTGCTCCTGAAGGGCGGCGAGTTGGCCAGCTCGGGGGTGGCGGCAGGACCGGTCCATGTGGTCCAGAGCAACCTGGACCTGCTGCAATTCCCAACCGGGGCGGTCCTGGTCACGGCCTTTCCGCATCCCGGCTGGGCCCCCCTTTTGAGCCGGGCGGCGGCGCTGGTCACCGACCGGGGCGGGATTACCGGCCACCTGGCCAACGTGGCCCGGGAGTTCGGCCTCCCGGCGCTGTTCAACACCGGGGAGGCCACGGCCCGGCTGACGCCCGGCCAGCTGGTGACCGTGGACGCCGACGGCCTGGCCGTTTACGAGGGCCGGGTAGAGGAACTCCTGACCCTGGCCGGCCCCAAAGAGGGGCTCATGGCCGGCACCCCGGTGGGGGAGACGCTGAGAGAGGTCATGACCTTGATCACCCCCCTTAACCTCACCAACCCGGAGGCGCCCGACTTCAGCCCTAAGGGGTGCCGCACCCTCCACGATATTACGCGTTTCGCCCACGAGGTTTCGGTCAAGGAAATGTTCACTTTTGACAAGAAACAGGCGTTTTCCCGATATTTCATCAAGAAACTGGTGACGCCGGTGGCCCTGGAGTGGTGGGTCCTGAACCTGGAGGACGGGTTCAAGGAAGAGGTGGGGGCGCCGCAGGTGGAGTTGAGCAATATTGCCTCAGCGCCCATGCTGGCGCTGTGGGAGGGGATCACCGCGGTGGCCTGGGAAGGGCCGCCGCCGGTGGATACCCTGGGTTTCATGTCCATCGTCATGGGCGCGGCTACGGACCCCAACCTGGCCGCGGCGGGGGGCACCATGTTCGGCAACACCAACTACTTCATGATCGCCCGGGACTTCTGCAACCTGACCTCCCGCCTGGGCTTTCACTTTTCCACGGTAGAGGCCCTGGTGGGGGACCAGGCCTTCGAGAATTACCTCCGGTTCGCCTTCAAGGGCGGGGCGGCGGACTACCCGCGCCGGATCAGGCGGACCAAATTTGTGGGGGAAATCCTGGAGAGGTACCACTTCAAGGTGGATGTCAAGGAGGATGCCCTGTTCGCCCGCCTGGAAGCGGAAGCCAAAGACTACATGCTCTCCCGGCTGCGCATCCTGGGGTACCTGACGATCCACACCCGGCAATTGGACATGATCATGCTCAATGAGGCGGATGTCCAGCATTATGCCGAGAAATTTATCCGGGACCTGGAAAAGTTGGCCGTGATCCGCAGCCCTGGTTGATAACCCGAAGGTCGTAGGTCCATATCCTGCCAACTATTCAAAATAATATCAATCGGTTATCCTATAAACTCGCCCCTGGATATTTTTCACTCCCAACACTGTGCCCAACAGCTTTGTAATTCTTTGATTGCATCTTGTTAAAAAAATGGTTCATCCGACTAAAGGGGGCATCGCCATCCGGGTTTGAGAGTTTACCGTTAATTTTGCACCTGGCGGGGTAAAGCGCCTTTCTCTCCCGGACCAGATCGGAGCGGGGTTGATGGGTACGGCACATGGCTTCTATGTTCAAAATTATGAATAGAAATACCAAATCTTGAACAATCTATAGAAAACTCCCAGGCTTGATTAACCTAATTTAACCTTTTTTATCAGCGTCAATTATTTTCCCCGTCACCGTACCGCTGAGCCGGGACCATTTTCTCCAGGGGGTTGGCAACCCTCCAGTCGGGGAAAATGTTGTCCACCGATAACGCCGTGTAGCTTTCGAGGGTTCACATCGCTGCACAAACTTATGCAAGCGCGGGTTGGGCCAGTCGCCTAAATTTCACCTTCAGGCGGCCGATCTCAAAGCGCTACGGTAATGGCCCGATTGTTGCATGGAACTGGTTTAGGTGGGTGCTCCGGCGCCCTTGCAGATGGGATTGGCCTGCGGCCTGATGCACTGGGGAGCGGATTATTACGAAGAACTTGCCCAAAAATATCTGAACAAACGGGACAAGATTTGTGAAGCCCTAGGCCAGGCAAGGCTTTCTACCATGATGAGGCGGGCGAGAATCTGGCGAGATTCTGCTTTGCCGAACCAGATGCCGTGCTGGATGAAGCCGGCAGGAAAATCGAAACACTGGGAACTCTTTGAGGAGAACCAGGCTTGAAACCCATAGACAGAGCCTACCACAAGGCCAGGTTATTGAGGGTCCCGTTCAGCGTCCATTTCGACCTTACCTTCCGATGCCACCAGCGTTGCGTGCATTGTTACCTGCCGGAGGACTGGCGGCGGGGCGAGGGCCCGCCGGAGTTGGATACCAGCCAGGTTAAATCGATCTTGGATCAATTAGCCGCAGCCGGCACCTTTTTCCTTACTTTCAGCGGCGGCGAGGTTTTCTTGCGTCCCGACCTGATGGACCTGGTGGCCTACGCCCGGGGGTTAAACTTTTCGGTTGCTTTGATGACCAGCGGCACGCTGGGGCCCGATGACGCCCAGTTGGAGGCCCTGGCGGCAGTGGGGCTTGATGCGCTGCAGGTGAGTCTTTATAGCCTGGACCCGGCGGTACATGACCGGGTTACCGGCTTGCCCGGCTCTTGGGAGCAAATGATGCGGACCATAGAAAAATCCCGGGCCCGGGGCCTGCGGCTGGTTTTTAGCTCAGTTATTTTCAACTTTACTTTTGATCAAATCGATGCTATAAATCAATATACTTTAAAAGAACAAAGTTATCTGAGAATGGATGGTACCCTTACCCCCCGGTGGGACGGCAACTCCCTCCCCCCCGGTTTGGAAATCGGCCCGGAAAGGAACCGTGAACTTCATAGCCTCATCGGCACCGAGGTGCGGCACTGGCAAGAATCCCTTACCGTTGCCGTCTCCCCGGAGTTATCGGCGGAATTGGCCGGGTGCGAGGCCGGTAAGACCATCTGTTACCTCACTCCCCAGGGCGATTTATGGCCCTGCATGGATATCTCCTGTAACTGCGGCAAGGTAATCGGAGGGGACAATTTTATCAAAGTATGGCGGGACTCCCCAAAGTTAAATTCCATCAGGGCAATGGATGGCCAAATACCCGAGGCAGAGCGTCTCTGTGACTATTTCCGGAGAACTGGGCGAGGAAAAATTATCGATCAGTTTTCCTGAAATAACGTTACGGGAAAAAGCCTTAGAGGTCGAGACGACCATTAATGGTCCCGGGGTACAACCCAACTTCTAAGGAAATGGTTATCCTGGATTAAGTTAAACCACGATTTTGAGGGAGCTTCCCATGAAAACCCCTGATGATGTAAAAAATAAGACCTACCAGAAGCCCGGCTGGGAAAAACAACAACTGTTTGAACGTTTTACTATGGCATGTAGTTTTAAAATATGTAGAAATCCTGGTCATAAGGGCCAGTTAAAAACTTAATCATAACCGGCAATCTAACTAAAGTAATGCAAATCGACCCCAGGGGGATGAACAAGACCCGGAATCCTCAGGATTTTTTTCTTCCGACTGGGTCTCCCGAGGATTATTGGTGGCCCAAGAGTAAAACCCGCCTGCGGGTTGCCTGGGTGGCGCCTAAAGCCATAGACGGGCCTCTGCCCGGGATGACCCCGCATCGGTGGAACGGCCAGCGGGAAATCTGGGTAAAAGAGAATCAGGCCTGCCTGGTTTTATGGCGGGCAGGGTTCAGCCTGTCCCTGAACTTTAAGGAGGGCCAAGCGGAGGCCAGGGTTTCCCGGGAAAATGACTGGCAAAGCGTCCTGCGGGTCCTCTATTTTTTCGGGTTTCTGAAAGAGCCCGGGCTTTTGCTCCATGCCTCCAGCCTGGTGCACCGGGGCCGGGCTTATGTCTTTCCCGGGGCTTCCGGTGCGGGGAAGACCACCATTGTGAGGCTTTCCCCGGAATCGCCCCTGCTCACCGATGAGATCACCGCGGTGCAGTTGACCGAAAATAATCAGGTCCTGGCCCACGGCACCCCCTTTTTCGGTGATTTAGGCCGGCCGGGGGAGAAGCTGACCGTTCCCGTGCAAGGACTTTATTTTCCGGTAAAAGCCGAAGCACACCGGGTTGTGCCCCTGACCC
>JAGVPN010000331.1 GCA_020052215.1 Syntrophobacterales bacterium | reverse complement strand
TGAACATGTTGGACAGCGTGGTCACCGCCCGGTTGCCCATGTAGTGCCAGAAGAACAGCACCCGGTGGGGCCGGCCGCCCACCATCCGGCTGCCGTAAACAACGTCGGCGACGTCCTGTTCGATGGGCTCCAGCAAAGTGGGGTAATCGACGGGGCGGTACTCCAGGTCGGCGTCCTGGATGATGACCACATCCCCGGTCACCTGGGCGAAACCGGTGCGCAAGGCCGCGCCTTTCCCCTGGTTGCGCTCGTGATAAAAGGCCTTGACGTTTTCATATTGCTGGACCAGCCGGGCCAGGATATCCCGGGAGCCATCCGTGGAGGCGTCATCCACCGCGATGATCTCTTTGTCGTAAGGCGTCGCCTGCACCAGGCGAAAGATCTCCTCCAGGGTGGCTTGCTCGTTGTAAATCGGAATGACGATACTCAGCTTCATGCAGGCTGCTCCCTAAGGATTAAGGTTCATTATATATTCTTATACCAGTATACCAGGGAAAACGTTAATTTTGTATTTTGTAAGGGGGCTTGAGCATAAGACTTAAGGGTAACCGCCAGCCGGGGTCAGCCGCCGATGCTGACCATGGACCGGGGTCGCCAGGGAGAGGCCAGGGCGGGGGCGGGGGAAACGCAGCCTTTCAAACGGATGGCTTCCCGGAAGAGCTGGGCCAGGGCTTCGTCGGAGGCGCCCTGGCGCAGCGGCCCCTTGATATCCAGTTCCGGCGCGGCAAAGAGACACGGCCGCAGCCAACCGGCCGCAGTGAGGCGCAGGCGGTTGCAGGTGGGGCAGTGATGGTCGCTGACGGAGCTGATGAAGCCCAACTCACCCAGGAATCCGGGGACTCTGAACGTCCGGGCGGGGCCGGCGGTGGCCGAAGGGGTGACCATGTCCAGGGGGCCCAGCTCCGCCAGGCGCCGGCGAATCTCGGCCATGGGCAGGAAGTGGCGGCGCCAGCGCGCTTCAGCCACCGTGGGCATGAACTCGATGAAGCGCACCTGGAAGGGGTTTTCCCTGGTCAGGCGGGCAAAGTCTATGAGTTCGTCGTCGTTTAAGTCTTTCAAGACCACGCAGTTGATCTTGATGGGATTGAATCCCAGGGCCGCGGCCCTCTCAAGGCCGGCCATGACGGCATCGAATTGGTCGAAGCCGGTGAGTTCCCGGTAACGGTCCCGGCGCAGGCTGTCCAGGCTGAGGTTGAGGTGGCGCAAGCCGGTGGCCAAGAGTTCCGGGGCCAGTTCCGCCAGGCGCACGCCGTTGGTGGTGAGGCAGACCTCCTCGATCCCGGGAACCTGCTGCAGGCGGCGGATGAACTCCAGGGCGCCCCGGCGCACCAGGGGCTCGCCGCCGGTAACCCGGAGCTTCTTGATGCCCACCCCGGCGGCCACCCCGGCCAGGCGCAGCAGCTCTTCGTAGCGCAGGATTTCCGGGGCCGGCAGCTTCTCCCAGCCCCCCCAGGGGGTGCAGTAGAAACAGCGGAGATTGCAGCGGTCAGTGATGGAGACCCGCAGGTAATTGATCTGGCCCGGCAAAATATTTTCCACCTGATTGAATATACCCTAAATTATCGCGATTAATTGCCCGGGGGACAGGATTTTTTTGCCCTTGACCGGCGCCAGGTATTTTCTGATGATCCGGAGAAGAATGGCTAGGACGAGAATTTCCGGCGGAACCCCACCAGCACCAGGAGTCCGGAGCCCAGGAGATAGACTGCACCGGGCACGGGGACCTGCCCCACCTCAGTGGAAATGTCCCAGGCCAGGCCGTAATCCCACAGGAAGTCACCGGCAGTGAGGGCCGAGACCCGGAGCAGGTAATTGTGGTCGGCAGCCAGGGCGGTCCACCACAGGTTTTCAGTATTATCCAGGAGTCCTACCGATTGCAGCAAGAGCACTCCGTTTGGATCAGTGGTGACGTCATAAAGGTAAAGACCCAGGTTATAGAGGGTGGCATCGTTAGCGTCCAGGTTCCAGACCAGGGAGGCGGTGATTTCTCCCGCACTCAAGGCTTTGAAATAATAGGAGGCGGCGCGGTTGCTGTTGCTGAGGCCGCCGAAGTAAGGGTCGTAATCAAAGCCGTAGCGGCCGATGGTCCCCTTGGTTCCCGAGGCATCCTGCAGGCTGTTCTGCTCGCCCGCGGCGATGATGTGGTAGCTGTTATAGATATTGAGCTGGCCGGCGCCGTACACGCTGTTCAAGCCGTTGTCGGTGTTCTTGGCATACCCGGAGATGGCGCTGCGGCTGGCCCCGGCCATGAGGGCCGCCTTGACGACCTCGGACCTCTCGGCATTGTAGATGGTATTGCCGTTTCGATTCGTGGTGGACTGGACCAGGGGGTCGGTGGACAGGGCGGGGTTTTTGTGCCCCACCTCTACCAGCAGGGCGGCCGCGGCCGACACCATGGGGGTGGCATAACTGGTGGCAGAGGCGGGCGCTACCAGGTCCGGCCGGGTGCGGCCGGCGGTATAGGGTGTGATATCCAAGTCATAGGAGCCATGCTGGGAGTTGCCGTTGCTGAGGCCCACGGCAATGGCATTGAAGGAACTGCCCAGCAGGGGTATAGAAGCATCGCCGCTGCCGTTATTCATGCCCACCACCTGGATATATTCGTCCCGATGGATCACCCAATCGAGGCGTCTGAGGGCGTCGACATTGCCAGCCGCATCGGTATATGCCCCGATCCAACTGTGGTTGGCCACCCGGGCGCTGGATATCAGAGGCTGATCACCATAGGTGTTTAGGAAGCCGCTTCCCAGCCAATTATCCGCATCATAGCCGTAAATAGAGGTTATCCCGGGGGCAATGGAGGTAATATTGCCGAAAAAGTAGGTGCCCACGGTGGTGGCGTGGCCGGAAACATAAGCGGGGCTAGTGTTAGGGGTGAGGGTTTTGCCGGTGAATTCAGCATCAGGCGAGGGTGAGATAAAGGGGAGATAAACGTTGTGAGAGTCCCCTCCGGCCTCCACCTGGGAAACCACCACTCCGTCCCCGGTGGGGATGCCGGTCCCCAATTCGCTCTGCAACTGCGTAAAGCCGATGCTATCTTTATAAGCAGCGGCGGCGCCGACGCTCCAAAAGAGCACCAGCAGGAGGCTAACGGCCACTCGGGTGAAAAGCCGTCTCATGTGGTTTTCTCCAGCACTCCCCCTGCCTTGAAAATTTCTTTAAATTGGTGGCACAGGCTTTCCAGCCTGTGTCCAAAAAGCAGGTTAATCGTGCACAGCCTGGAAAGGCTGTGCCACCAGTACAAACACTCTTTTCATAATTTACGAGTGGGCCAAAGGCTTATGGGCGCCTGGCTCTCATGAGCGGTCCAGCCTCAACTCGGAGAGAGCCGGATTCTCCAACCTATACAACCGAATTATAATCGCTTTAACTAAATTATCAACAAATAAAGAAAAAAGTTATTTTAATAGGCTGACTAAATTTGTGGATATGGCGCCCCGGGAGTGATGCCTGCCTGAGTAGCCGGGCCGGCCGCCCGCCCCTAATGGCCACCCGGGCTGAATGAGGCAGGGGCCGGCTTCGGCTAATCCACCTGGAAATCGGTGCGGTCCTGGGCCGTGCCGTAGCCCGTACTGATTTTGGTGATCAATTGGTAGATGCCGGGCCGAGCGTCGGCCGGCAAGGTGAAATTGATTTCCTGGGTTCTGGTGCCGTTGTACACGCGGGTCTCGAGGCTCTTAGTCCTCCCCAGGGATTTCTCCTGGTAAAAAATCTCCCGGGTAATCGCCACCGGCAGGGCCACCTGCTCCGGGGTAAGAATGGTGTAGGTGGTAGAAAGCACCAGGGTGGCGCCTCTCCTGGCCCGGTTGGGCTTGACCTCAACTTTGTCCAGGCGGAGAACGCAGCCGCCGGTGGGGCAATACCCTTCCCGGGCGATGATGTCCTCCCGGCCCATCCGGCTTTCTTCCCGGGGATTCCCCCAGAAGCCGAAGGTGAAATCGCTGAGAAAACCGGGTTGCGTCCGGGCCTCAGGGACATTGAGGGATAACCCTGCTAACAGCATCAAGCTCAGCCAAACCAGATGACGAAACCGATATTTCTGCATAGAGGCCTCCAGAGCCAAAGTATTGTCGGGTTAATTGTCGCCGGGGAGATAGCGCCGGGCCCCGCGGTACGAGACCCGCCAGACTTCGGCGTCCAGGCGGCTGATAAACACGCCCCTGGGGGAAGCGTGCATGAACCTGCCCCCGCCCAGGTAGATGCCGTTGTGGCACACCTCGTCTTCGCCCCCCGGCAAGAGGATGCCCGCCAGGTACGGACCCCGGCCCCGGATCTGGCAGAAGCGGTTGAAAAAGACCACGTCGCCGAAGCGCAGTTCCTGGCGTTGCACCGGGGCGCCGGCCTGGTACTGGTCGGCCACGGTGCGGGGCAGGCGCACCCCCGTCCGCTGGTACAGCGCCTGGATGAGTCCGGAGCAATCCACCCCGGCGGGGGTGGTTCCCCCGGAGAGGTAAGGGGCGCCGGAGAACTCGCCCAGGGCCCGCTCCAGGGCCACCTCCCGGGGATTCCGGGTCACCGGGGGCAGCGGTTCCACGATCTCCGGCGGCGGCGGGGGCGGCGGGGCCCCGGCACAGCCCGCCAGCAACAAGACCGCGCTGAGGGCGGCCCCTAAGAGGCGACGATACGCGGCGTCCATAGCACCTCCATCGTGGATGGGGTGGCGGGGTCAGGGACCGGCGATCCCTGACCGTGACTCTTTATGATGCTGCTTTATCTTCAGTGTATCGTCCCATGATTATTTTACAAAAATATTTAAGGCCTTTTCTCCCTCCCCCTTGATGGGGGAGGGCAGGGGTGGGGGTGAAATTGATAGGCATCGTTTCAACTTATCCCCCTCCCCCCAACCCCCTCCCACCAGGGGAGGGGGAGTTAGGAGAACCATCATTCGCCTCGATCCGGGGGAACAGGGCGGGGCCTTTGGCCAGCTGGCTGCCGGGCGTTAGCTGCCCCCAGGTGAGCGCCTGGGGTAGGGGTTGGTCCCACCGGGCCGGACCCAGTCCCAATTGCTCGTTCATCTTCACGGCGCTGCCGGGCATGACCGGCTGAAGCAGCGCCGCGATCCAGCGCAGTCCTTCCAGCAGGTGGTACAGGACCGTATCCAGCCGTCCGGCGGCCTCCGGCTGCTTGGCCAACTCCCAGGGCGCCGCGGCCACGATGTAGCGGTTGAGGAGGCCGATTACTTCCCAAAGGTGCGCCAGGGCCCGGCCAAACTCCAGGGCCGGGAACAGGCGGAGGAAGTCCGCGGCCATGGCCTGAACCGCGGCGACGACTTCCTGATCCGGGGGTTCGGGAACTCCCGGGGCCGGCACTACGCCTTGCCGGTATTTGAACGCCATCCCCAGGCTGCGGGCGAAGAGATTGCCCAGATCATTGGCCAGGTCGGCATTGATCCGGGTGGTGAGCGCTGCTTCGCTGAAGTTTGCGTCCAGCCCGAAGACCATCTCCCGGAGGAAGAAGTAGCGGACCTGATCCACTCCGAAGCGCGCCACCAGGCTCCGGGGCTCCACCACGTTTCCCAGGCTCTTGGACATTTTGCCGGCCGCCATCTGCCAGTAGCCGTGGACATTGAGGTTCGTAAAAGGCTCCACCCCCATGGCCCTGAGCATGGTGGGCCAGTAGATGGCATGGGGTTTGAGAATATCCTTGGCGATGAGGTGCTGGGCAGGCCAAAATTTTTTGTAAGCCGTACCGTCGGGGTAGTCCAGGCCCGTGAGATAGTTAATCAGGGCGTCGAACCAGACGTAGGTGACATAGCGGTCGTCGAAGGGCAGGGTGATGCCCCAATCCATGCGGCTCTTGGGCCGGGAGATGCACAGGTCTTCCAGAGGCTCTTTCAAAAAGGCCAGCATCTCGTTGCGGAACCGCTCCGGTCGAATCCAGTCGGGGTGGGTGTGGATGAAGTCGATGAGCCAGTCCTGGTATTTGCTCATGCGGAAGAAGTAGTTTTCTTCCTTGAGGTAAGTGGGGGCCGTTTGGTGGTCCGGGCAGCGGCCGTCCACCAGGTCCCGCTCCAGGTAAAAACACTCGCAGCCGAAGCAATAGAGCCCGCCGTACTCCCCGAAGTAGATGTCGCCGGCGGCGTGCACCTTTGCCAAGACCTCCTGCACCACGCGCATGTGGGCCGGGTCGGTGGTGCGGAGGTAATTATCGTAGCTGATGTTTAGGTCGTCCCAGGATTGCCGGAACCGGCCGCTGATCTGGTCCACGAACTCCTTGACCGGGAGATTGGCGGCCGCGGCGGCGTCCATTACCTTGTCGCCGTGCTCGTCGGTGCCGGTTTGGAAGCGCACCTCCTCCCCCAGGAGGCGGTGGAAGCGGGCCAGGGCATCAGCCACCACCGTGGTATAGGCGTGGCCGATGTGGGGATCGGCGTTGACGTAATAGATGGGCGTGGTGAGGTAGATAGTCATGTTATTCAGCAGTTAGCAGTTAGCAGTTAGCAGTTAGCAATCAGTTTAATTAATCAATCCTTGGCTTAGGAAAGGATTTTTTGCTGATGGCTGACTGCTGAAAGCTAACTGCTTATCATTTGCTCGCCTCCAAAGCCTTAATCCGTTCCAAAGTCTTCTGGAGCAGAGAGGCGTCGGCGTCGGGGTCGCCGGTGTTCAGAAAGTGGCGGTAGGCGGCCAGGGCCTCGTACTTGTGGCCCAGTTTTTCCAGGGCCTGCGCCCGGCTATAGTAGGCCCGGGCATAGTCGGCCTTGAGCTGGATCACCTTATCGGCGTCGGCCAGGGC
The DNA here is from genome assembly GCA_020052215.1 of Syntrophobacterales bacterium. Classification (GTDB taxonomy): domain Bacteria; phylum Desulfobacterota; class Desulfobaccia; order Desulfobaccales; family 0-14-0-80-60-11; genus 0-14-0-80-60-11. The sequence goes on along the minus strand of JAGVPN010000331.1, from coordinate 5,644 downwards.
CGGCTCCGGTTTCTCCAAGGCCAGATAGGCCAGGCTCCGGTTGTGCAGGATCTCCGGCGCCTGGGGGTGCAGTTTCAGGGCCAGGTTATAATCCTTGAGGGCCTCCTTAGCCTTTTTCATGTCAAGGTAGGTGTTGCCCCGGTTGTAGAAGATCTGCCAGTCCTTGGGGGCGAATTTGGCGGCCTGGGTGTAGTCCGCCAGGGCCTTGTCGAACACCCCCTGGCGGCTGTAGGCCAGTCCCCGGTTATAGAGGGCCTCGGGGGATTTCTGGTTCAGCTCCAGGGCCTGATCGAAATCGCCCACCGCGTCGGCCCAGAGGGACAGGCTCATTTCGGCAATGCCCCGGTTGACGTAAGCCTCCAGCAGCTTTGGGTCAATTTTTAAGGCCGCAGTGAATTTCTCCACGGCCAGGGTGGGATTGCCCTGGGTCAGGGCGGCCACGCCTTGCTCAAAGGCCTCTTTGGCGTCTTGCTCCGGCGTGGCGCCGGCGGTTCCCAGCAGCAGGCCCAGCGCGGCCAGGGATAGAATAATCCTGAACAGATATTTTCTCATCGACCCTGATTGCTCCATTTTTATGTAGGGTGCGCTCTGCGCACCATTAAGATATCTCCAGGTTCAAAATAGGTGGGCAGCGCCCCCCTTCATGACTCAAGAGACGTTTTGTTTCCTGGCATGATTCAGCGCCGCCTCCACAAAGTCCTCGTGGGCGCAGTCCGGGTTGAGGCCCGGGCAGGCGCCTTTGGCGTGCTCCAGTTCGTCCGGGTCCACCAGCAGGGCCGGGAAAAAAGGCCATTGGCGGCAGATAAAGGGTTTCACCGGGTGCACCCGGCAGAGGTTGCCCGGCATCAAGAAGACGCAGACCCCGTCGGCCACGGTGAGGCGGTGGCCCAGGGCCGAGTCCTCGATAAAGCGGCGGCGGAACTCCGCCACGTGGAGTTCCAGCAGCGCGGCCATGGCCTCCACCTCGCCGGGTTTGACAAAGATGCCGCCGCGGCCGACGCAGCAGTCGCCGCACTGTTGGCATTGGAAGACGGTTGATTTTTCGAGTTTTTCAGCCATTTTTAAATAGGTTAACGCCTGGCGGGCACGGAGGCCCGTTCCACTTCAAAGATTTCTTTTGCCAGAACGGCCGTCCCAGGCCGCATAGATGAGGCGGTGGGCAGTGCCCACCCTACACTTATCCTAAACTCGGTCGTCTACCCCAGTTTTTAGTCCTTGGCTGATAGCTGAAAGCTGACAGCTTCTTTCATAAGTTCTTCAAAGGCGGCTGGCCGGTGGATTCAATGACGCTGCGCCACAGGGGGGAGTCCAGTTCCACCTCCTTGCGCCGATCCACCGCCGCCTGGATGGGAATGTGCACATAATGGCTGTGCCAGCGGCTCACCAGCATGGCGGTCTTGCCGGCCATGCCGGCGTGGACCGCGTTCTGACCCAAAAAGCCGCAGTAGATGCGGTCGTTATAGTTGGCCGGCCGGCTGCGGATCAGGTAGCTGGGGTCGATATACTTCAGGTTGACCTCCAGGTCCCGTTGTTTAAAGTAAACTTTGATCTCATCCTGGAGAAAGTGCCCGATATTTCCGGGCTTGAGATTGCCCGAGGGGTCTCGCTCCCGGTTTTCCTCCGTAAAATACCGTTCCCCGGCGCCCTCGGCCACCACGACAAGGGCATGACGCCGCTGCTTCAAGCGTTCTTCCAGGTTGGCAAGCAGACCGCCCTCGCCGTGCAGATCGAAGTCGGATTCGGGGATCAGGACATAATTGACCTCCCGCAGGGCCAGGGTGGCGGTGGCGGCGATGAACCCGGAAAACCGGCCCATGAGCTTTACCAGGCCGATGCCGTTGGGGGAGCCGATGGCCTCGGTATGGGCCGCGTGGATGGCTTCGGTGGCCACTTCCACCGCGGTGTCGAACCCGAAGGAGCGGCTCACCAGGGCGATATCATTATCAATGGTCTTGGGAATGACGATGACGCCGATGCGCAATTCCCGGCGGGAGATTTCTTTGCAGATCTCCGAGGCCGCCCTCAGGGTTCCGTCGCCGCCGATAAGGAACAGGATGCGGATATTGATGCGGTCCAGGGCGTCCACGATCTCGCCCGTGTCCTGGGGACCCCGGGAGGTGGACAGCACCGTGCCCCCGAAAATATGGATGTTGGCCACCGCCTCAGGGGTGAGGTCCATCAGGTCGTGGCCGTACTTGGGGATAAACCCTTGAAAGCCGTAGCGTATCCCGTAAATATGCCGCACCCCGTAAAGGTGATAGAGCTCCAGGACGATGGCCCGGATGACATCGTTGGTGCCGGGGCACAGGCCGCCGCAGGTAACGACGGCGCAGTGCACCTTGGAAGGATCGAAGTAGATCTGTGACCGGGGGCCGGCCAACTCCATGGCCAGGGGCGCCTCTCCCGGGGCCAGGCTCTTCAGATAGTTCAGGGAATCATGGACCGCGACCCGGTCCGTGTCTGAGACAAAGCTCTTTTCCAGGACCCGGCCTTGGCGGTCCACCATGGCATATTTCTGGATCGGGGTTGGCACCTTGGCCTGGCCCAAAGTGGGGATCTCGGTGTCGAAAGCTTCGAAATTCTGCGCGGCTGTCTTGCCAGCGGGTTTTCCCGTCATCGTGGCACTCCCCCATGGTAAGCGTTCAGCTTTCAGCCTTCAGCTATCAGCTTTCAGCAAAAACAAACAGTTATAGCGTTTGCCAAAAGTATTTTCCGGTAGCGGAATCATTCTAATCCCCCCTAACCCCCCTTTAGAAAAGGGGGGAACTATAAGTAATTACTGTTAAAGTCCCCCTTTGAACAAGGGGGCTTTAGGGGGATTTAAGACCCTCCAAGCGCAAAGAATTAAGGGCAAACGCTATATGTGATTCGGATGTAAAAATGGTCGACCGTATCCCCTATCATATCTTCCTGAATTTCTTCATTAAGCTGATAGCTGAAAGCTGACCGCTGATAGCTTAAGGGTTATCTTAAACCGTTCCCCCCGGTGAACTCAAGAGGCAAATTTCACCAGGTTTCGGTCATGGCCTCCATCTCATCTTTCAGTTCCCGGGCCATCAACTTTTTGATGGCCTCCTTGGGGGCGAGATTTTCATAGAGGATCTTGTAAGTGGCGGTCACCAGCGGCATCTCCACTCCCAGGCGCGCCGCCAGGAGGGAGACGGCCCGGGAAGTTTTGACCCCTTCCGCCACCATGGCCATGCCGGCCAGGATCTGGTCCAGGGGGACGCCCTGGCCCAATTTCACTCCCACCTGGAAATTGCGGCTCTGGCTGCCGGTGCAGGTGAGGATCAGGTCGCCCAGGCCCGCCAGGCCGGTGAGGGTCATGGGATTGGCGCCCAGCCGCGCCCCCAGGCGGACCATTTCGGCCAAACCCCGGGTGATGAGCGCTGCTCGGGGATTGTCTCCCAGGCCCATGCCTGAAAGTATGCCGGTGCCGATGGCAAAGGTGTTCTTCAGGGCCCCCCCCAATTCCAGGCCGGTGACATCGTGGGAAGTGTACACCCGGAAATAAGGGGCGGAAAAGACCCGCTGGAGGAAGTGGGCGATCTCCCGCTGCCGGGAGGCGACGGTCACCGCGGTGGGCTGCTTCTGGGCCACTTCCCGGGCGAAACTGGGACCGGCCAGCACCGCGTAGGGCGCCTCCGCCCCCATTTCTTCCCGCACCACCCCTTCCATGGTGAGGAGCGAGTCGATCTCCATGCCCTTGGTGGCGCTGGCCAGCACGGCTCCCGGGGGCCAATGCGGCTTTAGGTCCCGCAAGACCTGGCGGAACCCGTGGGAGGGCACCACCATCAGGACCAGCCCGGCGCCGTTTAGGGCCGCGGGGAATTCCTGGGTGAAGGTGATCCGGGGCGAGAGCCGTATCCCCGGGAGAAAGGTGTGGTTAATCCGGTCTCGGCGCAGGCCCTCGCAGACGAGCGGTTCCCTGACCCACAGGCGGACGTCCTTCCCCTTTTCTGCCAGGAGCTGGGCCAGGGTGGTACCCCAACCGCCGGCGCCGATCACCGCGATGGGCTTGGGTTCAGGAGATGCCAAGATCGGGCTCGGGTTGTGGTTCTGGTTCGCCGTCATCACTTTTTTCCGCCACCTTGGCCAGGCTTACTATCCTTTCTTCCGCCTCCAGGTCCATGAGTTTGACTCCCTGGGTGACCCGGCCGATCAAAGAGACCCCTTTGGCGATCATGCGCAAGATCTTGCCGCCGTCGGTGACCAGCATGATTTCATCGTCTTCGTTCACCTGGAGGATGGCCATGATGGGGCCGTTGCGCTTGGTGATGACCAGGCCCCTGACCCCCTGCCCCTTCCGGTGGTGCTCCGGGTATTTCTTCGGGTCGGTGCGCTTGCCGAAGCCCCGCTCCGTCACCGTGAGGATGGTGCCGCCGGGACGCAGCACTTCCATACCCACCACCCGGTCCTCCGGGGCCACTTCCATACCCTTGACGCCCCGGGCGGTCCGGCCCATGTCCCGCACCTCCGCCGAGGGGAAGCGGATGATCTTGCCGAAGCGGGTGCCGATGACGATACTCTGGTCCGGTTCGCTCAGGGCCGCACTCACCAGCTCGTCCTCGGCGTCCAGGCTCAGGGCGATGATGCCGGCGCTCCGGGGCCGCTGGAAGTTCATCAGGTCGGTTTTCTTGACGATGCCCCGCTGGGTGGCCATCACCAGCGAGGGGCCCGGGGTAAATTCCCGTACTGGCAGGATGGTGGCCAACTTTTCACCCTCGCCGAACGGCAGCAGGTTGACGATGGCCTTGCCCTGGGCCGTGGGCGACCCGATGGGAATCTCGTGGACCTTGAGCCAGAATACCCGGCCCTTATTGGTGAACACCAGGAAAAAGCTGTGGGTGGAGGCGATATAGAGCTGGGAGACGAAATCGTTTTCCCGGGTGATCATGCCCATGCGGCCCTTGCCGCCCCGGCGCTGGCTGCGGTAGATGGTCAGGGGGGTGCGCTTGATGTAACTCCGGAGGCTGATGGTCACCACCATCTCCTCATCGGCAATCAGGTCTTCGGCGGTGAACTCCTGGGCCTCGGGCACGATTTCGGTGCGCCGGCCGTCGCCGAAGCGCTCCTTGAGATCCGTCAACTCCTGGGCGATGAGGGCCTTGACCTGGGCCTCTTCCGCCAGGATCTGGAGCAGGCGCTGGATGGTGGCCCTGACCTCCGCGGCCTCATTGATGATCTTCTGACGCTCCAGGCCGGTGAGGCGCTGCAGCCGCATTTCCAGGATGGCCTGGGCCTGAACCTCGGAAAGGGCGTAGCGGCTCCGAGTCTCCTCCAGGGTGGCGCCCGGCTGGGCGGCCAGGATGAACAGCCCGGCCATCAACTGCTGTTTGGCCTCCGGCGGATTAGCCGCGGCCCGGATCATGGCGATCACCATATCCAGGAAGTCCAGGGCGATGAGGAAGCCCTCCAGGATGTGGGCCCGGGCCTCCGCCTGCTTCAACTCATAGCGGGTGCGCCGGAGAATCACCTCCCGGCGGTGCTCCAGGAAATGGCGCAGCAGGTCCTTGAGACTGAGGAGCTCCGGCCGGTTGTGGACGATGGCCACCAGGTTGATGCCAAAGGTGACCTGCATGTTGGTGTGGATATACAACTGGTTCAGGATGGGTTGGGGCAGCTCATCCTTCTTGAGCATGAT
>JAGVPN010000248.1 GCA_020052215.1 Syntrophobacterales bacterium | reverse complement strand
GTCAATGACGTATTGATATTGGTGCCCACGTTGAAGGTCACGGTGAGGGTGTAATTCCCGGAACTGGAACTGGTGGAGGACATGTAGATGGAGCCTTCCACGCCGTTGACCGCTTGTTCGATGGGGATCCCCACCGTGTTGGCGATGACCTCGGCGCTGGCCCCGGGATACATGGTGGTCACCTGGATGGTGGGCGGCACGATTTCGGGATACTGCGCCACGGGCAAGGTGAACAGGCACACCAGCCCCAGAATAACGGTGACGATGGCGATGACGTTGGCGAAAATCGGCCGATCGATGAAAAACTCGGAGATCATGGGGCGGCTTTCTTGAGTTGCCCGCCGGGCGCCGGGGCCGGTGGCGGTTTCGAATTGGCAGCCGAGGCCTTGATGGGAGTCACCTGTTTACCCGGAATGGCCATGAGAAGCCCGTTGGTGATGACCCACTCACCCCTGGTCACCCCTTCGGTGATAACGGTCAGGTCCTTGACTTCGGCGCCGAGTTTGACGGTCCGGCGCTGGACGACATTCTTGTCGTCCACCGCCAACAGGTAGGGGCCCAACTGGTCGAAGCCGATGGCCACGGTGGGAACCAGCAGGGCGGACTTGTCGTGGGTCACCGGTACGCGCAGCTTGGCGAACAGCCCCGGCAGCATCATGCCCTTGGGATTGGGAAAGACTCCCCTGAGGGTCAGGGTGCCGGTGGTGGCGTTGAGGCTGATGCTGGCGAAGTCCAGGTAGCCTTTGTGGGGATAGCCCTCCTCATTGGCCAGGCCGAGATAGAGGGGGATGTCTTTGCGAATAATGGTGCCCACCGATTCCTTGGTGTCATGGGTGACATCCAGGAGGTCTCGTTCATTGATGGTGAAGTAGACATAGAGGGGGTCGATCTGGTCGACATCGGCCAGGAGGGTGGCTTCGCCGGCGCCCACCAGGTTGCCGGGGTCCTTCAGGCGGCGGCCGATGCGGCCGTCGAAGGGCGAGGTTACCTTGGTGTAGCTCAGGTTGAGCCGGGCCAGGTCCCGCTGCGCCTCCGCGGACATGACCGCGGCCTGGGCCGCATCCCGCTGATAGAGCCAGTTGTCCACATCCGTCTGGGCCGCGGCCTTCTGGCTCACCAGCTTGGTGAACCGCACATATTCTGTCTGGGCATGGAAGAGTTTGGCCTTCTGGGAGAGAATCTCCGCCTCCGCCTGCTTGAGTTTGGCTTCATAGGTGTTCTGCTGGATCAGAAACAGCAGTTGCCCTTTCTGGACCCGGTCGCCGTCTTTGAAAAAGACCTTTTCCAGGTAGCCCTCCACCCGGGCCTTGAGCTGCACCGTGTTGATGGCCTGGGTGTTGCCCGTGAATTCAAGGTAATCGGTCACCGGCTGCGTCACCGGCTGACTGACCGTGACCTTGGGCGGCGGCGGCGGCACGAAGGCGCTCCGGTCGCCACAGGCGGCGCTGGCCATCAGGACCGCCAGGGTTAGCATCGCGGCCAGGCCGCGGCGGCGCGGCCGTAGCGCCGGCCGGCCTGCCGCTTTTCCAGTCCCGGCCTCTCCTTTGCTCATCATGGACCACCACCTCATCTCGGCACCACTGATTTGAAAAGTTCATGTGGTGGTGCGCACCCTGACTACACGGTTAAGAAAAGTTCCCGTAGGGGCGGTTCGCGAACCGCCCCTACAACGGCCGCCTTCTCGTTCCCAAGCTTGGCTTGGGAACGCCATTGCCCGCCAAGCTTTGCTTGGTATTGGCTGGGTTCCAAGCTGAACTTGGGTTACATGCAGGTTTCCAAGTTCAACTTGGGAACCAGGACCAAAAACCAGGACAATCCGGTCCTGCGGTTTACCATTCCGGGGCGCGAATCAGACGGCGCTGGCTCTCCGCGGGCGGCGCCACCGCCACCGGGGTCAGCAACTGTCCCCAATTGGTGCGCTTGGCCATAGTCTCTTTGATGGACTCCGGCACAAAATCCTGACCTTCCCGGAGCTGCCAGCCGCCCCCCAGTGCCCGATAAACCCCCACCAGATTGCGGGAGATGTCTCCCAGGGTGGTGGCCAAGCTGTCCTGCTCGCTCAACAACGCCTGCTGGGCGGTCAGCACGGTGGTGAAGTCGGTGATTCCCTCCCGGTACTGGAGGACGGCCAATTCCAGCGACCGCTTCGCTGCGGTGACGCTGTCGGACAGAAATCGGGCCCGTTCCTGGGCCTTCAAGAACGCCACCAGGTTGTCTTCGACCTCCTGCTGGGCTTTGAGGACCGAGTTTTGATAGGCGATGAGCGCCTCCTGGAAGCGGGCATCCTGCACTCTCACCTGGTTGGTGAGGCGCCCGTAGTTAAAGAGGTTCCACTGAAAAGAAGGGCCGAAGCCGGCGGAGCGGCTCTGCCACTGGAACAGGTTGCCCATATAGAAATTGGCCACATCACTGGCCTGGAACCCCACCGTGCCGGTCAGGGAGAAGGCCGGGTAGAGGTCGGCCTTGGCCACCCCGATGCGGCTGCATTGGGCCACCGCCCGCAACTCGGCGCTGCGGATGTCCGGCCGCCGGCGCAACAGATCCGCGGGAATGCCCACCGCCACCTGGGGCGGGGGAGCGGGAATTTCCGCCTTACCCTTTAACCGGTCCGCCAGGTTGGTGGGCGGCAGGCCCAGGAGCACGCACAGGGCGTTTTGGGCCTGGCGCACCTGGGTCTCCAGGGTGGGGATGGTCGCCTGGGTGTTAGACAGAATGGTCTTGGCCTGTTGTACGTCCCGTTCTGAGGTGGTGCCGCCCAAAAACCGCGCCTGGGCGATCTGCAAGCTTTCGGTCTGGATGCGCACGTTTTCTTTGGCGATGGCCAGCCGTTTTTCCAGGGTGCGGATGGCTATGTAGCTGTTGGCCACATCCGCGGTGAGGCTGACCAGGACATTGTCATAATCCGCCATGGTCGCCTGCAGGGTGGCATCCGCGGACTGGATGCCCCGGCGGAATTTGCCCCAGAAGTCCAGCTCCCAACTGGCGTTCAGCCCCGCCTGCGCCTGGCCGAAGGTAAATTGATTGGAGGTCGCGGCATTGACGGAGCTTTCACTGAAACGGGTTCGGGTATAGGAGCCGGTGCCCTGTTGGGTTTGGGGATAGATGCTCCCGATGGCCACGCCCAGTTGGGCCCGGGCCTCCAGGACGCGCACCCCGGCAATCCGGAGGGGCAGGTTCTCCCGGTAGGCGGTGTCGATGAACTGGTTGAGGGCCGGATCTTTGAAGGCCTGCCACCAGTCTTTGTAGTCGGCCGAGGCGAGTTTGACCCGTTGGTCACCCGTGTCCAACCAGGTCTGCTCCACCTGGACCGGCGGGCGCACATAGTCGGGTCCCACCATGGCGCAGCCCAGGACCAGCATGGCCAGACTGGCGACCAGGCAGACCAGCCTGGTTACCCGGCTATCACTGATCACGCCGCTCATCTGTGCTATGGTCGTTGGCAAAATCTGGCCGTTTCTTCCTCTCTGACCCCGGGGCTTCCTGCCTTCGCCAAACTTTGGCCATTCGGAGCCTGACCGGCGGGCCGCTCATTTACCGGCTGGTTCACGGGGGAAAACACCGTTGCGCACCATTGTAAGGCACCCAAGCCTAAAACTCCAAGGGAAAAACCGCGCAATCGCCATGAATCTTTGCGCCGGGGAGGCGTTGACGTCAGCCGAATCAATCCTTATTTGATTAAAAGAAAGGAGTTAGCATGACCACATATCTGATTGTCGGTAACGGGGTGGCAGGCGATGCCGCGGCGGAAGCTATCCGGAAACATGACCCGGAAGGAAAAATTATCGTCTTTTCCCGGGAGTCCCGGCCTTTCTATTATGTGCCCGCCCTGCCTTCGTTCCTGGCGGGGGACAAGGGGGCGGACCAGATCATCCTTCATCCCCAAAGCTGGTACGAGCAGCGCCGCATCGACCTGCGCCTGGCTACCCGGGTGACGCGGATCGCCGCCGCCGAACAGTGGGTGGAGACTGATCAGGGGGAGCGTTTCCCTTATGACCGACTCCTCCTGGCCACCGGCGGCAATTCCTTTGTCCCGCCGATGAAAGGGGCGGACTCCCCTGGGGTCTTCACCCTACGGACCCTGGCCGATGCCGACCGGATTAAACAGGCTGCGGCGGGAGCCAGGACCGCGGTGTTGATCGGCGGCGGCCTCCTGGGTCTCGAGGCCGGCAACGGTTTGCGCAAGCTGGGCCTCAAGGTCACCGTGGTGGAGTTTTTCCCCCGGCTCTTGCCTCGCCAGATGGACGCGGCCGGCGCCGCCATCCTGACGCGGCAGCTGGAGGACATGGGTTTTACTTTTCACTTGGGGGCCAAGACTCAGGAAATTGCGGCTGGCCCAGCCGGTCTGACAATCAACCTGGAAAGCGGGGAGCAGCTCAAAGGAGATCTGGTGCTGATTTCCGCGGGCGTGCGGCCGGATCTTTCCCTGGCCCAAGCCCTGGGTCTGGAGATCGATAAGGGCGTCAAGGTGGATGACACCATGAAAACCTCCCGGGACGGCATTTACGCCGCGGGGGACCTGATCGAGCACCGGGGACGGTTCTACGGTATCTGGCCCGCGGCCAAAGCCCAGGGTGCGGTGGCCGGCGCCGTCATGGCGGGACAGGCGGCGAAATACGAGGGCACCCTGCCATCCAACGTCCTCAAGGTAGTGGGCATCGACCTGGTGGCCGCCGGCGATATCGATGCCGAAGGGAAGCTTACAGCCATCGTCCACCTGGATGAGGCCAAAAAGACCTACCGCAAGTTGGTGATCCAGGATAATTTCCTGGTGGGCGCCATTCTCCTGGGCGATATCCGGGGCAGCGCCGAAATCCAGGCCGCCATTCAGAAGAAACGGAATCTCAGCCATCTCAGAGACGAACTGGCTCAGGCGGATTTCGACTTTGGACGCCTGAGGTAATATCCGGCAAAATTGCCGGTCTGGGGCACACCCGGCTAACCGCCTGAATCAAAACCGATTGATCACCAAAAAGGAGCAGGTTATGGAACTTCCCGTATATATCACCGTGAAGGAAGTGCAGCGAGTCTGCAAGGCGCTGAACCTCCGGGACTGGACCCAACTGGCGGACGCCAAGGTAAAGCCCGAGGAGGCCCGGGCGATTCTTCAGGAGGTCAACACCGAGGCCATGCCCATCCCCCTGGTGGATTTCGTCATCGGCCTGGAGGTGGAACTGGAACACGGCACCCGCTTCCAGGATGCCAACGTCACCAACAATCACCCCATCCTGACCGGCAAGATCGTCCTGGCCCATCTCAAGGAGACCATGGACTATTACCAGCGCCTGGACGTGGCCGAACTGGAGGGCGACCTCCTCAAAGCCATGGCGGCCAAAGACCTGAACAAGGCCGCCCAAAAGTACCGGAAACTGCTCAAGGCCAAACTGGCCCTGGCTGAGGCGGAATTCCGGGAGATCCCGTGATAAGGAAATTGGCGGGGAAGGTCGGAGGAATTTTCGTATTTTTGTAAGGGCTTCCTCCGGCCCTCTTCAAGAGGTTTTTCTTAATCAAATTCCCGGCCTGCTTCCGCAAGACGAAACAGCCCGGGGCCGGACCGCGGGGCGCGGACCGGCGGGAAAAAATCAGACTCCGGTTAACCGTCCAGGGTTCGGTCCACTTCCGCGGCCAATTCGGCGATCCGTTTCTGAACCGTCTCCAGTTCCTGAGTCAGCATTTGGGCCCGACACCTCAGATCGGCCAGTTCCTCTTTCTGGGTAGCATACGACCTGGCAGCCGGGATATCCCACCACATGGCCGGACCGTAGCCGGGGAACTCATACTCGCTCCCCCAGTCGCAATCCCGCCAATTTCTGTCGCGCCGGAGCCCACGGCCCCACGGTCCCATCCCGTTGAAACCTGGCATATCCAAATCCTCCGGGAGTATGGAGTAATTGACAGTCAACGAGCCGTAACCCGGCCCGGTTCCCTCAACTTTCATTGTCGCACTTCTATCCAAAATATATAATAATAAGGATCGGCCCTATTTGTCAACGGCAGAACCATGTTTTATTATTGCATAGTTTATCGCCAGGGTCTCGAGGATTCGCTTTTGCAGTCATCCAACGTGCCGGCCCTGCCGGTATTTTCATCGGTTTTCCACCGATTTGCTTGCCAGGTACGGGAAAAATAGGATATAAGCAAATAAGATT
>JAGVPN010000457.1 GCA_020052215.1 Syntrophobacterales bacterium | reverse complement strand
GCCAAATTCAAACCCTTTATGTGGACCGCAACCGCGGACTCAATATTCGAAAAACTCCAAAGACTTTGTAAGGGTATTTCTGAAACACAACACTAGTGTCATGTTTCAGAAGTATCTTCAATAAATTATGGTTTTAGAATCCCCCCTCCCCTGGTGGGAGGGGGTTAGGGGGAGGGGGATAAGGCTTTGTATCTGTTCATAGCTTTGTAACTCCCACCCCAACCCTCCCCCATCAAGGGGGAGGGAACAAGAGGTTTTTCTTTTTGAAGGTTTTCCTGAAACGCCACACTACGCCTTCCACAGCCCGTGCAGGTTGCAGTACTCCCGGGCCGTAACCTGCTCGGCCTGGAGTTCAAACGTCGCCACCGGCGCCTCCCCCGGGTTGAGAAACTTCCGGTAGGCCCTGCCGTCCGCAATGACCTCGATCCACTCGATGTAGTGTTTCTCCTCCATGGGGTGGGCTACGCTCCCCACCTTCACCTTGAAGCCCGCGGCGGTCTTTTCGATCACCGGCACATGTTTTTCCTTGGCGGCATCCGTGGTATTTTCCTTATAGAGCTTCATGGGCTGGCCGCAGCAGACCAGTTCGCCGACCCCGGCATGGAGCATCTCGACGATATTGCCACAGACTTCACACTTGTAGATTTGCAGTTTCTCGGTCATGTCATCATCCTCCTTACAGGATACCTTCCTGGTTCGCATCGTTGCGTGTGGTTCCGCCGTTCAGGCCGGCGGTTGATACGGCCGGCTCAGGCCTTAGTCCACCTTGGAAAATGCCTTGGCGCCGCTGTTGCACACCGGGCACTTCTCGGGCGGGTGGTCTTCACAGGTGTAGCCGCACACGGAACATACGTAGTAATCCACGTTTGCCGATTTTTTATCCAGGTTGGCCAGGGCCTTTTCGTACAACCCGGCGTGCACCTTTTCCACCTCGTTGGCGTAGTTGAAGCTCCGTTCCGCCGCCTTGTTGGCTTCGGCCTGGGCCGCGGCAATCATTTCCGGATACATGTGCTCAAACTCGTGGGTTTCCCCGGCAATGGCCGCCTTGAGGTTTTCCGCCGTGCTCTTGACGCCCCCCGCCACCCGCAAATGGGCGTGGGCATGCACGGTCTCCGCGGCGGCGGCGGCGCGGAAGAGCTTGGCCACCTGGGGATAGCCTTCTTTCTCCGCCTGCTTGGCAAAAGCCAGGTACTTGCGGTTGGCTTGAGATTCACCGGCAAACGCTTCCATCAGGAATTGTTCAGATTTCGTCATGTTGTCCTCCTGTTTAAGTTAGTACTCCCAGCCGCCCTTTTTGATGTGGGCCTCCCGCTCCGCCTCGGCCAGTTTCTTGATGCGGTAAGCCGAATCCCGCAGAACGCCGTAAAGTACGCCGCAGCCCACGTCTTGCCGGGCGGCATCGCCTTCGTCAGCCAACTTCAACATAAGATCGGCCAACTCCATGGTCTTCTTGATGCATTGATTAGTTGGCGGCATGGGTCGATGTTCTCCCGGTTTTTTCGGCTGATTGGTCTACAGGCAATTTCGATGCGGGGACTCCGACGGCTGCCCCGAATCTTTTTTTTAATCACTATCCAAGATGTGTGCCACCCTTAAAGCTCTGAACTCGTAAATTTAATTTGCTGGCAAATCAATTGGTTGGGAAATAAGTGCGAATTGCGGCCCCGGCAGCCACAGGCGGGAACCGGCCGTGACCGGGAGACACTTTGGGCCGGCTTAGGATAATAAGTTGATTTTGCTGAAGATAATTAGGAAGAACTGTCTCAACTTTCCTGGTGAGACAGAGATGCTTCTTGAGACGCCAGAAAGCGATAGAGGGTGGCCCGGCCTACCCCCAGAAGTTTGGCGGCTTTTGCCTTATTGCCGCCGCACTGCGTCAGCGCGGCCTGGACTGCCGCAAAATCGAGTTTGGGGACGGGGCCCCGGGGTGTACTGCTCCGCCTGATTTCCTGGGGCAGGTCTTCCGGTCCCGCCACCTCGCCGTGGCACCCGGCCAGGGCAAAATGCACCGCGTTCTGCAATTCCCGCACATTCCCCGGCCAGGGGTAGCGCATCATCAGGTCCACGGCTGCGGGCGAAAAACTCAAGGCCCGCTGCCCCCGGCGCCTGGCCTGCTCCAGGAAATGGGCCAGCAGCAGGGGGATGTCGGCCTGCCGCTCCCTTAAGGGCGGCAGTTTAAGGGGCACCACGTTGAGGCGGTAATAGAGGTCTTGGCGAAAACGCTGTTTTTCCACTTCCCGCTTGAGGTCCCGGTTGGTGGCGCTGAGCACCCGCACGTCCACGGTAACGGGTTTTTCGCCGCCCACCCGCATAAAGGTGCAATCCTCCAAAACCCGGAGCAATTTTACCTGCAGGTTCTTGGGCAGTTCGGCAACTTCATCCAGAAAGATCGTCCCCCCGTGCGCCAGCTCAAACCGGCCCTTTTTATCCCGCACGGCCCCGGAAAAGGCGCCTTTGACGTGTCCGAAGAGTTCGCTCTCCACCACCCCTTCCGGCAGGGCCCCGCAATTCACCGGCACAAAGGGGCCCCGGTGCCGCCGGCTCTCGCTGTGGATGGCCGCGGCCACCAGTTCCTTGCCCGTGCCGGTCTCCCCGGTGATCAGCACCGGATAGTCATGCTCCGCCACTTTTTGAATCTGCCGGTAGATCTGCACCATCTTGGGGTTTCGCCCCACCAGGCCCGCAAACCCGATTGATTCCTCCGTCCAGAACTTCAAGCCCACCAGGCTGGTGATGTCACGCAGGGTGGCGAGAACGCCCACCAGGCGGCCCGCTGCATCCGTCATGCCCACCACCGCCATCCGGATCTGTTTGGGCTCACCGGTCTTGGTGACAATATTGAGCGGATAGTTAAGGTTGGTCCAGGTATCCGGCGCCTGCCCGCAAAACGAGCATTGATTGCCGCAAAACGGCCGCGCGAAGACCTCGTGGCAGTCCAGGCCCAATACCTCCTCCCGGGCATAACCGGTCAGGACTTCCGCCGCTCTATTGAAGTAAATAATGCGCCGCTCCCGGTCATGGCAGATGATCCCATCCGGGAGGTAGTCCAGGATTTGTTCCAGGTGCTGCTGATCCTTGGGGAAGGTTTCCAAAATTTGGTTGGCCCCGGGCGAAGTTGGCAATGATGAGAATTGAACCATAAGATAACGTATCGTTTGGACAATATCAAATTTTAGTTTGGTTCGAAAGCCGCGCTCAATGCCCTCCACCGGGAAGGCAGATAAACATGGTATCACCTATAGCCTTTGCCATAAATTCCTTCAGTCTGGAGGTTCTTAAATCCCCCTAAAT
>JAGVPN010000493.1 GCA_020052215.1 Syntrophobacterales bacterium | reverse complement strand
TCCCCAGCAGTCCCACGGAGAACATCCTGTCCGACGCCGATAAGCAGTTGGGCAATATGGACCAACAGGTGGCCTCTTTAGCCCGCCTGGTGCCCTACGAGGTGGATTTCCTCCTCCCCGGACACGGCATGCCAGCCTTCTCGGACGGCAGCGACCACGTGCTCAATGCCTATATCGAAACCCGGAAGGGAGTGGAGGACGACCCCCGCCAGCCTTACCTGGACGCAGCCCGGATGCTGTCTGAGGCCGGCCGGCCGGAAAAGGCCCTGGAATGCTACAATATGGCCTTGATGCTGGACCCGGCCAACATGGAAGCCCTGGTCTATAAAGGCACCACGCTGACGGAGCTGTCGCACTATGACGAGGCCCTGGAGATTTTTGACCGGATACTGAAGGTGGCCCCGGACCTGTTGGAAGCCGTGATGGGGAAAGGCTTCGCCCTGATGGGATTAGGCAGGGTGGATGAGGCCTTGCAGCTCCCGGGCTTTGCCGCCCGGTTAAAAGAGTTGGTTTGATCTGACCCCTGGCGTTTTCACGCTGCGCCACCCGTTCACTCACCGTTGCGGGCTCGGCCTTCGTTAAGCAGGAGATAGGCTATGACTGAGGCGCCACCACCCATCGAGAGCAACGACCTGGATGACCTCACCAGGTTTATCCATTTAGGTTTAACGGTGTTCGGCATCCTGGCCTTGATCACGGGCCTGTGGGCCGGCGACTACAAACGGGTCCACCATCTGGGATTTTCGGTCCACAAATGGCTGGGCCTGACCCTGAGCTTTTTCATGGCCTGGCGAATCTGGCACGGGTTTTATGGCCCCCGAGAGGCCCGGTTCAGCCAGTGGGTGCCCTACACCCTTAAACGGCTCAAGCTGGCCGGGGAAGATGGTCTGGGCCTCCTGAAGCTGCGGCTCCCGGAGCAGCCCTCCCACCAGGGGTTGGCCGGGGTGGTCCAGACCTTCGGTTTAGCGGTCTTTGCCTGGATGGCGCTGACCGGCAGCTTGATGGCCCTCTGGCTCGTCCCGGGGCGCAAGGCCGCCGGATTCGCATACGTCATCAAGGAAATGCATGAACTCGGCCTCTGGCTGATCGTCGCCTTTCTGGCCATTCACCTGAGCGCGGTTGCCTTGCACGCCTTAGCGGGTAACCACCTCTGGCGCAAGATGTTCTTCTTGGAAAAATGAGGCAGATGCCGGGGGATCGACAACCGCCCGGCGCGGCTGCGTCTGACCGCCATACCGCCACGCGGCGTTGGGTTTTACACCACTTGGCTGCCATTGGGTGGCACAGGCTAAACCATCATGGCCGTTCTGGGCCACCCCAATCATAAAATTCCTTGTAGGGGCGGTTCGCGAACCGCCCCTACGGGTGGACTTTCAGGGTAGAGCCTGCGACTACAAAAGTAGCTCTTTGAGAGCAACTCGGTATTAGCACTACGCCCTGTTGACCGGATAAAGGTGACCTCGTGTCTCAAGAGTGGCACATAGCCATCGATAACCAGGAACAGCGCCGCAAGGTGGCCATGGTGGAAGGGCGCGCCCGCCGGGACGATCACCCTAACGCCGACGACGAAGTGGAATTCTCCCTCACCCTCTACCCCGACCAGGCCTCTTTAAACGTGCCTGCCTCCACCCCGGGACGGGAATTCATCGCCCGCCTCACGGAAATCCTGGGGGCGCCCGTTCTGTCCCCCACCATCAAATGCAGCTGCTCCTGGGGGGATGGCGTCATGGGGGCCATGCTCATCGTGCTCTGGAACCTCCCGGCCGACCCCGCCTCCCCCGTGGTCCCTAGCCTGAACGCCTTCCTGGGAATCCGGGGTGGCGCCTTCCCGGGGTGATACCGTTTTCAGTTTTCAGTTTTCGGTTAAAAAACAAGAGTGCCACAGGCGTCTCGCCGGTGCAGGCGCAGGCTGAAAGCCGGTAGCAGCAAAAACCCCCTCTCCCCCAAAGGGCTAATCTTTACCCACAAATTTTTCTGACTGGTGGCACAGCCTTTCCAGGCGGTGCGAAAACCCTCGCCCAGGATAGAAAGCCTGTGCCACCAAAAACTTGTTGAATCAACCACTTTCAGACTTGTGGGTAAAGGTTAGCCCAAGGTAGGAGAGGGAAAGTATCATTGAACGGAAGGCTCAGATGGAGGAGCGGTGGGCTGGGGGTGGACGATGACGATCCAGGGCAGGCACAGGGCCTGTTGCTCCGACGCATGGGGGAACCCGGAAGGCAGATACGCCCCAAAAGGGCATTCGCCGCAGAGCTGGCCCTGGGTGCCGCAGATATCCCGCAGACGCTGCGGGTCGCCGATCAACCGCCGCAATTCCGCCTGCAAACCCTGGATGTCGGCCAGTTGGGGCCGCTCGATCTCTTCGACCATCCGCCGCATCACCGCGGCCAGTTCCAGCAGCAAAGGCGGCAGACTATCTTCCGCCTTCTTCAAGCGCATCAAGAAATCGTGGGTTTGCACTCCAGAGGTGCTCATAGGTCAACCTTTTTCCCTTCCGGTCCCCTAGGAAACCGGATGTGGTCCAGCATGCCGGCCCCCAGATAGATCTTGTAGAGCGTATTTAACCACTTATTGGGTTTGGAGACATAATCCAGTTCCGGCCGCCGCCCGGCGCCCCATTCCACTAGGAACTGGGTAAAGATAATCCACTGCATCAACTCCTCCGGCTGGTCCAGCACGGAAGGATAATAGCGAAATTCGACGGTCCCCCGATACCAGTAGGAATGTAAATTGAGGCCGTGGTAGCGGGTGGGGTGGAGTCGGCGCTGCATCGACGTCTTGGCGTCGTCCCGGTTCTCGGGGGTATACCAGAGATTTTTCACCAGGGGCGCCTCCCGCTTTGAGCCGTTGCGCCGGAACCACTCATAGAGATCAATTTCCAGGGGCCTGCAAGTGTCAGCGCCGCGCCGATCTTCGGGCAGCAAATGATAGATATAATTTTCAAATATCGCCACTATCCTGAGCAACTGAAAGAGTTCACAATTGCCGAACTTCTCCGGGTCGACCCCGTGGTGAACGTGGAAACCGCAGGTTTCATTCACCAGGATCTCCGGGAACTCCCGGAGCAACTGTATGGCCTGATAGATCTGGGCCAGCCCCTTAACCCCCGAGAGAATGGGGCTCACCAGCTCAGCCCCCCCGGCCCCCTTGATGGAGTCGTCCAGCACAAAGGACCAGGCATCGTAAGGCGTCTCGGTAGGAGAAAAGCCGTTCAGGACAATCCCCCGTTCCTGAAAAACCCGAGGCAACAACATCCCCTCGGCAGAACGGTTCATGATCTTGTAAGGGGGAATGACCTCCCGGTCCCCGGCGGAAGTGCTGTATTTCAACCCGAAAAACTCGATTTCGACCCCGAAAGAGCGAGTCATGAAATACCGGAGCATGGGGTAGCGCACTTTCAGGCGCTCTTCCCAATTCTCAAGTGAGGCGCAGTCCTCCATTCCCCCCCCGCACGTGATTGATCTAGACTGGCCGCTCCCACCTCCCCATGGACGTGGCTCAGCCTCTGACGACGATGTATATTTGTATCCAAAATAAACTGATAAATCAAGGGATTGCTCTTTTAAAGAGCGTAAAAATGATGCTGGCCCAGGAAACCCAGTCTGTACCCATCCCAAAACCCGCAGGATCGGCAGACCGGCCTAGGCCAGTTCACTCAAATACTCTCAGCGCAATAATACGACCTAAGAAGGAAACCCCTTGAAAAATCTACACTAATGAGGGTACTTCACCTCAAAGACCCGTTTGGCGACTTCTAACGTCCCTTGGTAGTAGGGCTGCCGCAGGTCAGTGATGGTCACTCCGTAGCGATGGTTGGAGGCGTGGATCATTTTTCCCTCTCCCAGGTAGATGCCGGCATGTCCCACGGACCGGCCGCCCCGGCGGAAGAAAAGCAGATCCCCAGGAAGCAGCTTGGAGAAATCCATTTGGTGAGTCACGACCTTTCCCACCTGGGCCTGTTCGGCACTGGAGCGGGGCAGGTCGATTTTAAACCCGTGGTAGATAAACTGGACAAAACCGGAGCAATCCGTGGCCGAGCCGTTCTCCAGGGAAGCCCCCCGGGCGTAAGGAGCATGTTGGTAGGCTTTGGCCTGAGTCAAAATCAACTCGGAGAAATTCCAGGGTTCAGAGGTATTATATTTGGGAGGGGTCGAAGAGCGGCGATCGCTCACATCCTCTCGCTTGGGCGGCTGGGTAAGCGGGGTGTTCAGAGTTTTCTTGGGAGTCAACGGCTCCAGCAGGAATCGACCGTCCCGTTGGGGGGTGACCTTCATCAGCGGCGGGGTTTCCGACACCGTGTTCCGGGAGTAACTGGGAACCATGGAGGATTCCACCGCTTCCTGGGAGCGCTGCCGGGACGCGCTGGTACGTTTCGTTTTCGAAGTTTTGCTGGATTTGCTCTTCTTAGCAACCTTCTCCTGGGGCTTCGAAGATTTCTTTTTTACCGTTTTGGTGGGAACTGAAAGAGCCAGGTTGGGGGAAAAGGTTAACGCCAGGGTTATTGCCGCACTCAACAATATCCGATTCACCATACAGAACCTCCTTTGTTATGGGACAATCCTGATGGGAACTAAAATGCTTTTTTTTAGCTCCGGTCGCTTGGCCGGTAATGCCCGATTATTTCCTCTACAGAGCATTCCTTTCTGGTTTAGGTAATTATACTTAGGTTGCTATGGTAGTTTTACCTAGGCCAAATTAGGTAGAAGTACCTATTCATTTTGGTGCACCTTAGTATAGGGAAAATGGGATGTCAACCCTTTTTTTTTCTCTAAACCAGGTGCATTTAAAGATTTACAATGATATTAACAAGTTATGTACAAGCTTTATAAGCCCGGCAGGCTGCCCCACCTAAGAAAAAACTCCCGGGGCGGGGTCATAAAGACGCCCGGGCCTGGGCCCAGGCGGTGATTCAGGGGTAAACGGGCCCCGGGGCAGTCCCCAGGAAAAAGCTCAGGGGACAGGAGCCCGCATACCAGACCCCTGCCCCCCTCGTCGGAAAAAAAGCTCAGCCTTCCGCAGCCTTCTTTTTCTTGGTCTTGGGGAGAGTTTCGGGGCGATCCACCAGTTCCAGGATGGACATGGGAGACCCATCACCCAGCCTCAACCCCAGGGGGATGATCCGGGTATAACCCCCGGGGCGGTCCTGATACCGCTCCCGCAGTTCTCCAAAGAGTTTGTCCACCACCTTCTTGGAGCGCACCACCGCCAGGGTCAGGCGCCGGGCGTGCAAGTCACCCCGTTTAGCCAGGGTAATCACCTTCTCGGCCCACTGGCGGGCCTCCTTGGCCTTGGCCCGGGTGGTTTCCACCCGCTCCCTTTCCAACAGCGCGGTCACCAAATTTCGGAGCATGGCCAGGCGATGCTCCGTCGTCCGGCCCAGGCGCCGACCAGCCTTTAAGTGTCTCATGCGACTTCTTCCTTCCTTTCCGGCATCTGATCGGGAGGCACAAAGCTTTCCAGCTTCATCCCCAGGTGCAGGCCCATCTCCATGAGGATCTCTTTGATCTCATTGAGGGATTTACGCCCAAAATTCTTGGTCTTGAGCATCTCCTGCTCGGTCTTCTGGACCAGTTCGCCGATATAGCGGATAGTGGCGTTCCTCAAACAGTTGGCGGCCCGCACCGACAACTCCAGTTCATTGACACTGCGATAGAGGTTCTCGTTAAAGGTCGGAGGCTCATCCGTGGACTTCTCTTCCTGCCCCACCGGTTCCTCTTCGAAGTTGATGAACATGCTCAAATGTTCTTTGAGAATCTTGGCGGCGAAGGCGATGGAGTTTTCCGGGGAAATGCTGCCGTCGGTCCAAACCTCCAGGGTCAACTTGTCATAGTCGGTCCGTTGTCCCACCCGGGCCTGGGTCACCAGGTAATTGACCTTACGCACCGGAGCGAAGGTGGCGTCCAGGGGAATATAGCCGATGGCCTGGTCTTCGTCTTTATTGGCCTCGGCGGGCACAAACCCCTTGCCGGATTTGACCGTCATCTCCAGCACCAGTTCGCCGTCCGCCCCCAGCGTGGCGATGTGATGCTCAGGGTTGAGGATCTCCACCATCCCACCCGTCTGGAGGTCTTTGGCTTTGAGTTCCCCCTGGCCTTTGGCCTCCAGGTGCATCATCTTGACCCCTTCGGAGAGTATCTTCAAACGCACCTGTTTCAGATTGAGCAGGATTTCGGTGACATCTTCCAACACCCCGGGGATGGCCGAAAATTCGTGATAGACATCCTTGATACGGACCGCAGTGATGGCCGATCCCCGCAGGGAGGAAAGCAAGACCCGTCTCAGGGCGTTCCCTAAGGTGGTGCCGAACCCGCGTTCCAGGGGCTCGCAGGCAAACTTGCCATAAAACTGGTTATGGGTCTCAGTATCCACTTCCAGCCGTTTGGGCTTAATAATATCGGTCCAATTTTTGTAGATCATGGCTCCTCAGAAGACTACTAGGACTTTTATGTCCCGCTATTCCAGCCGGTCTTGGCCGGCTCTACAAATAATCTGTCTCCCGCACGCATGCAGGGCCGCCGGAGAGAGTTTGGGAACATAAAGGATCATGATGCTATTTGGAATAAAGCTCCACGATGAGATGCTCTTGGATCGGCATGGTGATATCTTCCCGCGTGGGAAACATGACCACCCGCCCTTGGGCCTCTTCCTTGTTGAACTCCAGCCAGGGCGGGCACCCACGCCTGGCCACCGCCTCCATGGCATCGCGAATCAACGGCAGGCTGCGGCCCTTCTCCGACACCTGAACCACATCTCCCGTTTTCACCAGAAATGAAGGGAGGTTTACCCGGGCGCCGTTCACCTTGATAAAGTTATGCCGCACCAATTGCCGGGCCTGGGTCCGAGAGTTGGCAAACCCTAGCCGGTAAACTATGTTGTCCAAACGCCGTTCCAGGAAAACCAACAGGTTAGTGCCGGTAACCCCTTTCTGCCGTTCGGCTTTTTCAAAATAACTGCTGAATTGCTTCTCCAACACGCCGTAAATGCGTTTCACCTTTTGCTTCTCACGGAGCTGGGCGCCGTAGTCGGAAAGTTTGCTCCGGCGCTGGCCGTGCTGCCCCGGCGGATAATGACGCCGCTCGATGGCGCATTTATCCGTGTAACAGCGATCTCCTTTGAGATATAGCTGCATTCCCTCCCGGCGGCAAAGCCGGCAATCTGGTCCCACATATCTAGCCACTATCGATCACCTCTCCAGTTATACCCGACGACGTTTGGGGGGTCGGCAGCCATTGTGGGGAATTGGGCTGACATCCCGAATCAGATTGACGCTCAGGCCGGCTGCCTGTAAGGCCCGGAGGGCTGCCTCCCGCCCCGCGCCCGGCCCCTTGACAAAAACATCCACATTTCGCATGCCGTGGTCCATGGCCTTGCGGGCCGCATCCTGGGCCGCCAGTTGGGCCGCAAAGGGCGTCCCCTTCCGGGAGCCCTTGAACCCCTGAACCCCCGCCGAGGACCACGAGACCACGTTGCCAGCCGGATCGGTAATAGTCACCAGGGTGTTGTTGAACGTGGCCTTGATATGAGCCACCCCCGTGGGGATATTCTTCTTTTCTTTTTTCTTCTTGGTGCGTGTCTGCGCTCTGGCCATCGCCCCTCCTTAAGCCTTCTTCCGTTTGCCCACGACGCTGCGCCGCGGGCCTTTGCGGGTACGGGCGTTCGTATGGGTCCGCTGTCCCCGGACCGGCAGGCTCCTGCGGTGCCTGAGCCCCCGGTAACACCCCAGGTCCATCAGGCGCTTGATATTCATGGAAACTTCCCGACGGAGGTCCCCTTCCACCTTGCAGGTATGGTCAATCACCTGGCGGATGCCGGTGATTTCAGCGTCGGTGAGGTCGGACGTCTTGGTGCCAGGGTCCACCTTCGCTTCCTGGAGCACCCGTCCCGCGGTGCTGTGCCCGATGCCGAAAATATAGGTTAGGGCGATCTCGATTCTCTTGTTTCGGGGTAAATCGATCCCGGCGATTCTGGCCAATTCCTTCCCTCCCCTTTAGCCTTGACGCTGCTTATGCTTGGGATTTTCGCAGATCACGCGCACCACGCGTTTGCGGCGAATAATCTTGCATTTGGCGCACATCCGTTTGACTGAGGCCCTGACTTTCATAGTTTTGTCCTATCTGACCCGGTAGACGATGCGCCCTCGACTCAGGTCATAGGGCGACAATTCCAGAATAACCTTATCTCCCGGAAGAATCTTGATGTAGTGCATCCGCATCTTCCCGGAAAT
>JAGVPN010000192.1 GCA_020052215.1 Syntrophobacterales bacterium | reverse complement strand
GCCGGGGCGCCGGCCGCTATGCCGGCCGTCATGCCGCCCGGCGTCCCGAAGGATGCCGGCCTCAATGACCAGTGGCAGGCCTTTTTGCAGTTTGTCCAGGACCAGGAAAACGGCCCCCTGTATGGCAAGCTGGCCCAGTGCCGGTTGGTGGGAAGGTCGGATAATTGCCTGAAGATCGCCTTGGGGCGCCCCTGGAACGCCAACGGCGCCAGCCACGAAGCCCGCCTGCAGGAGCTGGCCCGAACTTTTTTCGGCCCGGAGACCACCCTGGAGTTTGAGGTGGATGGGTCCAAGACCCCGAAGCAAAGCCAGGCGACCGCCAAAAAGCCCCTGGATATGCAGAAGCTCCAGCAACAGGCTTTGGAGATCTTCGGGGGCGAGTGGCTTTCGGCTACCCCGGTGAAGGAGGAACCCGAGTGAAAAATCTGACCGGCATGATGAAGCAGGCCCAGAAGCTCCAGGCCAAGATGGTGGAGATGCAGGCGGAGCTGGGCAACCGCACGGTGAGCGCCCAGGCCGGTGGCGGCATGGTGGAAGCCGTGGTCAACGGCCGCCAGGAACTGCTGAGCCTGCGCATCGACCCCGAGGTGGTGGTGGCGGAGGATGTGGAGATGCTCCAGGACCTGATCCTGGCGGCGCTGAACGAAGCCCTGAACCGGTCCCGGGAGATGATGGCCGCGGAGATGAGCAAACTCACCGGCGGCATGCAGATTCCCGGGTTGTTTTGAAGCAGCGGTTAGCGGTTAGCAATTAGCTGTCAGCTTTTTCGTTGTCAATTATTTATAGACCAGGTTTCTATGAGCCACGCAATATTTCATGAATTTACCTTGATCTTTTCCTAACTGCTAACTGCTTAAGAGGAATACCATGTCAGGAAACGCCTACCCTGCGGCCTTGAGAAGGGTGATCGTGGCTCTGAGCCGCTGGCCCGGGGTGGGAGAAAAGACCGCCTCCCGCCTGGCCATGCACCTCCTCCGGGCTCCGGAGTCCGAGGTGCTGGAATTGGCCAACGCCTTGATGGAACTTAAAGAGAAGATTCGGCTCTGCCGGCGCTGCTTCGCCTTTGCGGACCAGGAACTCTGTCCCCTCTGCGCCGACCCGGCCCGCAGCCAGGGCCAAATCCTGGTGGTGGCGGAGCCGGGGGACCTGCTGGCCATTGAAAAGGTCGGGTGGTTTAAGGGTCTTTACCACGTCCTGGGGGGGGTGATTTCGCCCTTGGAGGGGGTGGGCCCGGACGATATCCGCCTCCGGGAACTGCTGGACCGGGTCAGGCAGGAGGGGGTCAAGGAGATCATCCTGGGCCTCAACCCCAGCCTGGAAGGGGAGACCACCACCACCTACGTGGCCCAGGAACTGCGGCCCCTGGGTCTCAAGGTGACCCGCATCGCCTACGGCCTGCCCATGGGCGGCGAGATCAAGTACGCCGACCAGCAGACGCTGAGGGAGTCGTTGAGTCATAGGGTGGAGACGTGAGGAGTAGCCAGTAGTCAGTAGTCAGTAGTCAGTAGTCAGTTAGGCTATTTGATTAGGTTCACGCAAAATAATGAGAGTTCCACAATTAAAAGAAAATCCCAAGGGTAGTCAGAAATGGGTCCAGAAAATCATCAACCTTTGTCCTATCCTCCTCAATAGGCTTATTCAGCCGAAAATCGCATCGTTATCCGGCCGAGAAATTCAATGGACTTCTCCTTTGGAACAAGACAAATTTGCAGAATATCGAGACGCCGCGTTCCTGGAAAATCTGGACCTGCAAAAATTTACCGAAGAATTAGAAAAATTTTGGCCGAAAATGGGGCCTCAATGGGACGCTTTAGGGAGAACAGCAGACGGTGAGGTTTTTATTTTAGTCGAGGCAAAGGCCAATGTGCCGGAATTAGTCTCCTTCTGCGGAGCCAAGGACAAAGAATCTCTAAAGACCATTTCTGCAAGCCTGGCTGAAACCCAGGGATGGCTAAATTGTCTAGAACCACGTGTCGATTGGAAATGCGGCTTCTACCAATATGCCAACAGGCTGGCTCATCTTTATTTCCTCAGGAAAAAAGCACATAAGGAAGCTTACTTGGTTCTTCTTTAATTTTGTGAATGATCCAACCCATATCTGCACTACTCGCGACATCTGGAGTTCCGCTTTGGAACTTCAGAAAAAATTGATGGGTCTTTCCGCTGGAAGCCTGGTGGGCAAAGCCATCGAAGTAGTTATAAATACTAATGATATCAAATATGACCACTGACTACTGACTACTATCCATGTTTGATCGCCGCTTAATCCAAAACTTTGACTGGGTGCTCCTGGGGTTGGTGGTGATCATCTGCGCCGGGGGCATCGTCAATCTCTACAGCGCCGGTTACAACCGGGGGGAGGGCACCCCCCTCTACATCAAGCAGCTCTATTGGCTGGCTGTGGGCCTGACCGTGATGTGCTTGGCCCTGACTTATGATTACCGGTACCTGGAGAAGTTAAGCTACCCCATTTATATCCTGAGCATCCTGTTGCTGGTGGCCGTCATGTTCGGGGGGAAGATGGTGGCCGGCTCCCGGCGCTGGCTCCCCCTGGGCCCCCTTTCCTTCCAACCCGCGGAACTGGCCAAGATCGCCATCATCCTGGCGCTGGCCACCTACTTCAACCGGCGGGGCAGGGTTGAGGCCATGCGCCTCAAGGACCTAATCGTCCCCGGGATTCTGGTGCTGATCCCGGTGGCCTTGATCATCAAGCAGCCCGACCTGGGGTCGGGGATCCTGGTGGCCCTGGTGGCCGCCAGCCTGATTCTCTTTGTGGGGGTGGAGTGGCGCACCCTCATGGGGTGCGGCCTGACCTTTATCATGCTGTCCCCGGTGATCTGGCACTTCCTCAAGGATTACCAGCGCCAACGGGTCCTGACCTTTCTAGACCCGGGGAGGGACCCCCTGGGGGCAGGCTATCACATCATCCAATCCATGATCGCGGTGGGTTCCGGCCAGTTTTGGGGCAAGGGTTTTTTGCAGGGCACCCAGAGTCAGCTCTATTTTCTCCCGGAGCAGCACACCGATTTCGTGTTTTCGGTGTTTGCCGAGGAGTGGGGGTTTGTGGGCTCCGGGGTGTTGCTGCTGCTGTTTACGGCCCTGGCCCTCTGGGGGCTGTCGGTGGCCCGGGACTGCAAGGAGCGCTTCGGCCACCTGCTGGCCGTGGGGGTGACGGCCCTGATCTTCTGGCAGGTGTTCATCAACCTCTGCATGGTGACCGGTTTTTTACCGGTGGTGGGCATCCCCCTGCCCCTGTTCAGCTACGGCGGTTCCTCCCTGATCACCACCCTGTTGGGGGTGGGATTTCTCCTGAATATTCGCATGCGGCGATACTTATTCGGGGGGTGAGCATTTTTTTGCAAAAAAATTTTGACAGGCACGGGAAAATAGGCTAAAAAGGGGTTCGTGAAAAGATACACATGGCCTTAACCTCAGGCAATGCCCGCTTCAAGCTATTAAGTATTTGAATTTAGTAAATAAAATACGAGGTGCAGCCAGGAATGATTGACATTGATTGGACTTTGTACGCACAAATTATCAATTTCCTGCTCCTGGTCTTTCTCCTGAACGTGGTTTTGTTCCGTCCTATCCGCAACGCTCTCAGGGATCGACAGGCCAAATTGCTGGCCCAGGAGACCGAGATCAACGTCCTGACGGATCAAGGCCGGAGCCTGGAGGATGAGATTAGGGAGGAACTGGCCGCGGCCCGGCGCGCCGGCGCGTCGGCCCGGGAGACCTTAAAGCAGGAAGGGGCCCAGGCAGAAACTTCCATACTGGAGGAAGTGAAGCGCCAGGTGGAAGTGGAGTGGGGCACGGTAGAAAAGAAAATCAAAGCTGACATGGCCAAGGCCCGGGCGTCCCTGCAGACGCAGGTCCAGAGCTTTGCCCAACTGCTGGCCACCAAGATTCTGGGGAGGGAACTCTCATGAACGGCGGACGCAGAACTGGCTGGCTTCGGATCGGGGCGGCCTTCTGGGGTTTGGGGGCCGGCCTGCTCCTGGCGGGAGTAGCCGCGGCCTCCGAGGCGGCTCATGGCGGCGTGACCCCGGAAAAGATGTCTGAATTGCTCTGGCGCACCGTCAATTTTGTGGTGTTCGCCGGCATCTTGATCTACCTGGTGGCCAAACCGGCGAAAAACTTCTTCGCCCAGCGGTCCCAGGACGTGGCCACGACCCTGGAAGAGTTGGAAGCCAAGCAAGCCGCCTCCGAGG
>JAGVPN010000315.1 GCA_020052215.1 Syntrophobacterales bacterium | reverse complement strand
TATAGCGATGAAGATGGAAAGGGCTCACATGCTGATAAACGCCATAGATACCACGCTTGAAGATGCTGAAAAATCCCTCAGCCGTGTTAGTGTGGGCATCACCCCTCACATATTCGCCGGTGCTATGGGCTACAACATCATGTTTGGCAAACTCGGGACCAATAAGTCGGTATTGCCCGGCATCATCGGTCATAAGGTGGGCTTCGGGAACGACATTAGCCTTGAGATAAGGCTTCAAGGTATCAGCGTTCACGCTGGGAACATGGAAGGAACGCACCGCGCCATTACGCTCAACAAGAGAAAGGATAGCGTTTTTGTGAGCATATCCGGGTCTTTTCTTTCTACCAGGTTTTCTTCCCACAAAGGTTTCATCCGCTTCAACCGGGTTATTTTCTCCCATCTTTTCAGTGTTATCGGGTTTCATGGCTTCACGAATGCGATGAGTCATAAACCAAGCGGTTTTGTAGGTCACTCCCAAAGTTCTATGCAGTTGGTGGCTTGATATACCTTTCTTGCTTGAACAAAGCAAATGTGTAGCCAATACCCATTTATGGAGTGGAACTTTGCTGTGTTCAAAGACGGTCCCCACGGTTACACTAAATTGCTTGCGGCAATCGCCACAAAAAAGCAAGCCAGGACGCGCACCGTTGCCTCTCTCTTTGCTCTGCGATTCGATTCTGCAAACGCGTCCACTTACTCCACAATGGGGGCAAACCGGGCCGTTAGGCCAGCGGATTAATTCAAGGTGTTTACGGGCTGAATCTTCATCATGGAATCGGGGATCATCAAATTCAGACATGGCTTATTTCCCTACCTAAGTTGATTTAGGTATAATATAAATCAGGCGGGTGCATTTGTCAAGTATATATTCGCCTTTTCAAAGGGGGGTATTAAAGTCCCCCTTTAGCAAAGGGGGATTTAGGGGGATTTGGGTTTTTACGGAAAAGCCCGCGGCTACAAAAGTAGCTTTTTGAACGCAACTCGGTATGAGAAGGTTGGAGATCCATGCTTGGGAGGGTCCAGGCACAGGTTGAAAACCTGTGCCACCCTCTCTTTTTTATTTGTAGCACCAATTAAGCAGCGGAATTGGTGAGCAGGGCCCACACCCTACATATCTGCTGGCTAAGGACCGAGGCGCCCCGGGCCGCCGCCCTGCCAGGGCGCCACCCCGCAAAAATAAAGCCGGCGAAGAAGTCATGCTATCCAGAAAGGTTAGGTGCAGAGGCGCACCGGTGGCGATTTTTTCCTTGACACCGATTTTGTGAATGTTTTAACATTCACTAGCCAATAAGCTCTAATCCGGTTCTTGGGTGAAACGAAACCTTCTGATGCAACTAGCCACTCTCTTATCGCAGAAAAAAGCCGCCATTTTGGGTCGCTGGCTCACCATGATTTACGAGAGCTATCCGCCTGAGACGGCAATTTTTTTGCAGAAGGAAAAGAACCGTTTCGACAATCCGGCGGGATACCGAATCTCCGAGGGGCTGGAAGGGTTATACGGCGCTCTCCTGCAGGAGATGGAGAGGGATCAGGTTCTAACCTGCCTCGATGAAATCATCCGCATCCGGGCGCTCCAGAATTTTGCCCCCTCCCAGGCCATGGCCTTCATCTTTTTATTGAAGAACGTCATCCGCCAGGAGTTGGCCGAAGAAATCCGGAAGGAGAACCTGGCGGCGGATCTCCTGGACCTGGAGTCCAGAATTGACGGGCTCGCTTTATTGGGATTTGATGTCTTCACCAAGCGCCGGGAAAAGATTTACGAAATCAAGGCCGACGAGGCGAAGAGAAGGATCAGCGGGTTAATGCGCAAAACAGGCCTCAGTGAAGACGGCCTGTTGTAGGTCTTGGCAGCAAACGGTTAACTGAAACGAGGTGACAGTACATGGATTTTTTTAAGCGTCATTTCTTTGTGGCCTTGTCTGCGGTCCTGGGACTGATAATTATCGCCTACGTGGGAGTTCAGGGTAACCTGCAACTCCTGTTCGGGGTGGTGGTGCCCTACCTGGCCGCGCTGATCTTCGTGGAGGGCTTGATCTACCGGGTCATCCAGTGGGCCCGGTCGCCGGTGCCCTTTCGCATTCCCACTACGGGCGGCCAGGGCCGGACCCTGCCCTGGATCAAGCGGGACCTGGGGGAGAAACTGGACAACCCAGCCGACACTCCCCATCTGATCGGCCGCATGGCCCTGGAAGTGTTCGCCTTCCGCAGCCTGTTCCGGAACCTGCGGACGGAGCTGGTGAAGGACCCGGACAACCCCGAAGGCGCCCGGCTGATTCACTGGTCTTATAAGTGGCTGTGGATAGGGGCCATCGCTTTTCACTACGCCTTTCTGGTGGTCATCCTGCGGCATCTCCGGTTTTTCACTGAACCCACCATGGGCTTCGTCCTGATGCTGGATCACGTGGACGGCTTCTTTCAGTTTTTCACGCCCGCGGTGTACCTGAGCGGCGTGGTGCTGGTGGCGGCGGTGGGTTACCTGCTGTTCCGGCGGATCACCAATCCCGCCGTGCGCTACATCTCCCTGGCGGCGGATTACTTTCCCCTGCTGCTGATCCTGGGCATCGGACTCACCGGCATCCTTATGCGGTATTTCTTCAAGACGGACATCGTGGCGGTGAAGGAACTGGCCATCGGTCTGGCGACCTTGCATCCCAAGCTGCCGGCGAACCTCAGCGCCCTCTTTTACGTCCATCTCTTTTTAGTCTGCGTGCTCTTTGCTTACTTCCCCTTCAGCAAGCTGATGCACGCTCCCGGGGTGTTCATGAGCCCCACTCGCAACCTGACCTGCAACAACCGCTGGGTCATGCACGTCAACCCCTGGAACTATCCCGTCAAGTTCCATTCATATGCGGAATATGAAGATAAGTTTAGGGATGCCATGATCGAGGCTGGGATCCCGGTCGAAAAGGAGCAATGAGTTTATGGCCAAAACTCCGACACCAGCAGAGCTACTTCCTGGGTTAAGCTATAAGCCGCCCGAGAAAGGCTGGATGGACGTCAAGCCGGACTTCCGGCCGGGCACCTATTGTAACCCCGCCAGCCCCAAGTGGATGGATTGGATCAGCTACCCCTACGCCCAACCCCGGTCGATACCCGACGATAATTGGGGGCTGCCCCAAGATTGGAAGGAAATCGTCCTGCAGGGCATGGAAGACCGGCTTGAACGCTTCCGTTCCCTGAAGGTCTTTTTCGATATTTGCGTCCGCTGCGGGGCCTGCGCCGACAAGTGCCACTTCTTCCTGGGCACGGGCGACCCCAAGAACATGCCGGTGCTGCGGGCCGAACTCTTGCGGTCGGTTTACCGGCGCTACTTCAAGACCATCGGCCGGGCCCTGGGCGAAATCGCCGGCGCCCGGGACCTGACGGAAGACGTCATCAAGGAATGGTTCTTCTACCTGTACCAGTGCACCATCTGCCGGCGGTGTTCGCTGTTCTGCCCCTACGGCATCGACATGGCGGAGATGACGCTCCTGGGCCGGGAACTGCTGGCCTCGGTGGGCCTGAACATCGACTGGGCCATGGCTTCGGTGGCCCAGTGCTACGACAAGGGCAGCCACATCGGGGCCCCTCCTCAGGCCTTCAAGGACATGATCGACTTCCTGGCCGAGGAAAACGAGCGCATCACCGGCATCACCACTCCCGTATCCTATAACCGCAAGGGCGCCGAGGTCCTCTTCGTCATGCCCTCCGGCGACTACTTCGCCGACCCCGGCACCTTCACCATGATGGGCTACCTGCTGTTGTTCGAGCACATCGGCCTGGACTACACGCTCAGCACTTACGCCGCCGAGGGCGGCAACTTCGGCTGGTTCATCTCCCACGAGATGGGGAAAAGGCTCAACGCCAAGATCTATGCCGAAGCCAAGCGCCTGGGGGTAAAGTGGATCCTGGGCGGCGAGTGCGGCCACATGTGGCGGGTGTGCAACCAGTACATGTCAACCTGGTGGGGGCCGGTGGACTTCCTGGAGAAGCCGGTATCCCCCATCACCGGCACCCGCTTCGAGAACGCCGCGGTCCACAAAATGGTGCACATCTCCGAATTCACCGCGGACCTGATCCATCACGGCAAGCTGAACCTGGACCCCCAGCGCAACGCCCACATCAAGCTGACCTTTCATGACTCCTGCAACACTGCCCGGGGCATGGGGATCTTGGAAGAGCCGCGCTACATCATCAACAACGTGCTGCCCGAGGGCAACTTCGTGGAGATGCCCCCCAACACCATCCGGGAAAAGGCCTTTTGCTGCGGCAGCTCCAGCGGCATCAACGCCAATGAGAACATGGAACTCCGTATGCAGGGCGGCTTTCCCCGGGCCAACGCGGTGCGGTTTGTGGCCGACAAGTATGGGGTGAACCACCTGGGCTGCATCTGCGCCCTGGACCGGGCCACCCTGCCTACCCTGCTGCAGTACTGGGTGCCGGAGGTGGAAGTCACCGGCATCACCGAACTGGTGGGCAATGCCCTGATATTCCCGGACGAGATGGAGCGCACCACCGATCTGCGCGACCGCGATCTGGTAGGCTTCGGCGAGGCGGAGGAAGCCGGGGAGGAAGAGGAATAACATGGCCGACTATAAGAACGAATTCGGGTTTTTTGCAGAGCGCCCAAAGGTCGAAAAGAAGCTCTTCGACCGCAATAAGGTCATCGCCGGCTTGGTTATCTTCCTGGTGATGATCACCATCCCGCTGTGGCAAAACCTGGGGAAAACCGTGGCCGCGCCGGTGCCTAATCTCGATACGCCGGTGATCCAGAAACTGGCCGAGAAAGACAAAAAGTGCGTGATGCCCAAGGAGTGGATGCGGGCCAACCACATGCAGATGCTGGTGGATTGGCGGGACAACGTGGTCCGCACCAAGGAGCAGCAAGTTACCACCAGCCGGGGCCGGGAATTTGTGGCTCCCGATGGGAAACAATACCTTGCCAGCCTGACCAACACCTGTTTTGAATGTCACTCGAACAAGGCTCAATTTTGCGATCAATGTCACAACTATGTGGCGGTAGCGCCTAACTGTTTTGGGTGCCACCTGGAAACAGGCAAGAAGCTGGCGGAGGCGAAGTGATGGGTATGGATAGACGAGAATTCATCAGGATAGCCGGACTCTCCACCCTCTTGGGGCTTGGAGGCACAGGGGCTTTTGAATTATTGGCGCCCGGCCGGGTAGAGGCCGAGATCGTCCCGGCCCCGGGTTCGATGCGAGCTAAACGCTGGGCTATGGTGATCAACCAGAAGAAACTGGATGATAACACCGCCCAGCAATGCGCCGCCGCCTGCCACCGGGTCCACAATGTCCCGGATTTCATCAATCCCCCGGATGACAAGCTGAAACTCAACCCCATGGTGGCCCAACGCTATGAAGTCAAGTGGCTCTGGACCGAGCATTTCCACAACGCCTTTCCTGGGGATGCACCGCCACATATGGCGGAAAAAGTGGAGCACATGCCTTTTCTGGTGCTGTGCAACCACTGCGCCAATCCCCCCTGCGTCCGGGTGTGCC
>JAGVPN010000102.1 GCA_020052215.1 Syntrophobacterales bacterium | reverse complement strand
TTTTTTGTCATCCTGAACGAAGTGAAGGATCTCAACCTTCCGAAAATACGAGATTCTTCGCTGCGCTCAGAATGACAATTGTGGTCAATGAGGAGTTTTACAAGAGCCTCAAAAGTTTTTTCCATTATGGGAAGCATTCTAATCCCCCCTAACCCCCCGTTAGAAAAGGGGGGAACTACAAGGAATTGCTGTTAAAGTCCCCCTTTGAAAAAGGGGGATTTAGGGGGATTTGAGAACCTCCAAGCGGAAAGAATTTATGGCAAACGCTAGAACTATCACCCCAGGCTCACGGATCTTCCTCGGATATGGACTTCAATCTCTGGGGGGAAACCCCCCGATGCCTACCCCCGCCACCCCTGAACAAATCTATCGGTGACTTTTCTGCCGGTCCCGGTGGGTTTTGCAACCCTTCCTGCGGTTGCTCCCGAGTAAAGTCGTTGCTCCCACTCTCAGGTAAAGCCGAACTTGTCTCCCGCTGGGGGAAGGCGTCGGGCTTCCTGGAAAACTCCGGATCGTCCGGGCTTGGCGGGGTGGAGGCGCTTAGGTCTCCGGGCGCCGGCGCCATGCCGCCCGCATCGGGGGGCAACTCCGCCCCCTGCTTGAATTCACTCGCCAGTTGTTCCAGGGTGAAGTCGTAGCCCTCGCCCTTAACAAAGGCCATCAGTTCATCGCCATTGTCAAAAGCTTGAGCCTGCTTCTCAAACGCCGGGTCATTCTGCAACCGCTGAATAAATTCTTTGATGGTTTTCATAGGAGGTTCCTCAGGTTGCTCCCGTATAAAGCCGTCGCTCCCACTCTCAGGTAAGGCCGAACTTGTCTCCCGCTGGGGGAAGGCGTCGGGCTGCCTGGAAAACTCCAGGTCGTCCGGGCTTGGCGGGGTGGAGGCGCTTAGGTCTCCGGGCGCCGGCGCCATGCCGCCGGCATCGGGGGGCGACTCCGCCTCCTGCTTGAATTCACTCGCCAGTTGTTCCAGGGTGAAGTCGTAGCCTTCGCCCTTAACAAAGGCCAGCAGGTCATCGCCATTGTCAAAAGCTTGAGCCTGCTTCTCAAACGCCGGGTCATCCTGCAACCGCTGAATAAATTCTTTGATGGTTTTCATCGGCAGTTCCTTAACTTATCCTATCGGCACGGCGGGGGAGAAGCATGATTTTTTCTCGGTTTCGCCGGCCAATGATAACCCTCCCAAATGTCTTGTTAAGCAAGAGGGGCTTTGGGTTCCTGAGACCAGGGATTACGGCTTCCCTTAGCAATAAGTTACGAATCATCAGAAGTTTTGCTATGATTATTAGGGGATTTTTCTGAAAAAGGTGAAATCCGCCGGGAAAATTCATCGATAGGTATTCCGGAGGTTGGGTCAATAACCTTGAACAAGCTCTCTCTCTCGCCACCCGGCGCCAGGGCCCTGGCCCTGGATATCCTGGCCGCGGCGGCTCGCTCCGGACAATCGGTGGAAGACCGCCTGGCAGCCGCGTTCAAGCGTCACCCCGGCTTGCCCCGGCGGGAACGGGCCTTGCTGCTGGAGTTGGTCCAGGGAGTGAAGCGCTGGGAGGTGCGGCTGGATTATCTGTTGGCCCGCCTTTCTCACCTCCCCCTGGCCAGACTCCACCCCCTGGTTTTGCAACTCCTGCGCCTGGGAGCGTTTCAGATCCTCTGGCTTGATCGGGTGCCGGCCCGGGCGGTGCTCCATGAAGCCGGGAATCTGGCCAAGGCCAAAGGTCTCCCCCGGAGTCACGTGGGCTTTATCAACGCGGTGCTGCGCCGGCTGGCCGCGGGGGAGGCGCCGCCCCTCCCGGACCCCGAATCCGACCCGGTGCTGGCCCTGAGCGTGATCCACTCCCACCCGGCCTGGCTGGTCAAGCTCTGGCTGGCGCGGTATGGGCCGGCTGCCACCGCCGCCCGCCTGATGGCCAATAATCAGATCCCGCCGCTCACCGTGCGGGTCAACACCCTGAAGACTGATCCGGTGGCGCTCATGGCCCGGTTGGCCACAGAAGGGGTGGAGTCCCGGCCCGGCCGGTTTTCCCCGGTCAGCCTCATATTTGAGGCGGTTCACTCCTCCCCCACGGACCTGCCCTCTTATCGGGAGGGCCTCTGGATCTTCCAGGATGAAGGGGCGCAGCTGGCTCCTTACCTGCTCCCCTTGGGGCCGGACCTGCGCCTGGTGGAAATCGGCGCCGGCCGGGGAGGCAAGACCACCCAACTGGCAGAGGCCATGGGCGCCTCCGGCCTGCTGGTGGCGGTGGACAGCCACCACCGCCGCCTCCAGGAACTGCAGTTCAATACCCGGCGCTGGGGAGTGGAGACGGCCCGCCCTCTCCGGGCTGACGCCGCCCAAGCTCTCCCCCTGAAATCCGCCGCCCTGGACGCTGTGGTCCTGGACGTCCCGTGTTCTTCCCTGGGCATCATCCGGCGTCACCCGGAGATCAAGGGCCGGCTCCGGGAAGGCGACCTGGCCACGTTCCCGCCCCGGCAGCAGGCCATGCTGGAGGCGGCCGCCAGGCTCTTGAAACCCGGCGGCCGCCTCCTCTATATCACCTGCACCACCGAACCGGCGGAAAATGAGGAACAGCTTGGCTCTTTCCTGGCCCGACACCCGGAATTTCATCTGGCCACCGACCCCGAGCGGCTGCCGCCCCAGGCCAGGGGCTTGATCCACCCTCCCGGCTGGTTCCGCACCTCCCCCGTGGACCACCACCTGGATGCGTTTTTTGCTGCGGTGCTGGCCAGAAATTGAGACCCAGGGGCAAACCGCCGACCGTATGAGGCCTGGCCAGGCAAGATAATTTACGAGATTATTAAAAAATACTTGCAATTAATTAATTATCATTTAAAAATAGTTCAATTCTCTCCGGAGGCCAGGAAGGCGCAGGTGGGGGGAATGGCAGTACCATAAGTATCTTAGTTCAAGGAAGGACGCCGAGATGCTTAAACTTACCGACTCCGGCTGTGGGCAACACCATCCCCGGCAAATAGCCCTGACGGGCGCAACCGCTGCCTGGGTGAGCAACCTTATCTTAAACCTCCCCCCGATTGACGCCGGCCACACCTATATCTGTGAGCATGG
Organism: Syntrophobacterales bacterium; assembly: GCA_020052215.1. Classification (GTDB taxonomy): domain Bacteria; phylum Desulfobacterota; class Desulfobaccia; order Desulfobaccales; family 0-14-0-80-60-11; genus 0-14-0-80-60-11. The sequence goes on along the minus strand of JAGVPN010000102.1, from coordinate 2,392 downwards.
CCACACTCACTGTCTCACGTTCCAACCGCTCCAGGCTAAACTGGCCTCGAGCCCGCGGGGAGGTGGATTTAAGGGCGACAAGGCCGCCGTCCATTAACCCGGATCAAGCGAGAGGGAAAGTTCAGGTCGGCCTCGTTGGATTTATTCGTAAATTCCGAAAATTCCGACAGGTCGTCGGGGTGAGATTGCTCCTCTTCACAGGTATAAAGGCCACGATTGAAACCCAGGAGGATGGGCTCGTCGCCGATTTTTGGATGCATACCCCTTGACAGTATACTCACTTGTGGTATTATACTAGATTGCACAATGGGGGATTCAAAGCTAACCCAACCGTTACTCCAGAAAAGCTAACCCCAAACCTTGTCGCTGGCAATCCGCAGTCCGCCATCAGGCAGGAAATGGGGGTAAAGCCGCGCCTTGTCCTCATTCACCTCCAGGGGGCTGCTGCTACGCTGACCCCGAGTATTCCTGGGATGCATATATCTGCTCATAACGCTGACGGGTGGCGTACAGGATTTGTCTGCCTGAATTCCACTCGAAACAGCCATTTTTATCTGAACTGAGAAAAAAAGGAGTTTATGGAATTTAACACATTTGATTTGCACTCCCAGGTTGCGGCCGGCGTTACCGCGGCGCGCTATATAACGCCAACGCCGATACAGGCACAGGCAATCCCGCTGGTCATGCAAGGGCACGACATCGTGGGCCTTGCCCATACCGGCACCGGGAAGACCGCGGCCTTCGTGCTGCCAATCCTCCACCGCCTGATGCAAGGCGGGCGCCGGCACGTCAGGGTCCTGGTTCTTGCCCCCACCCGCGAACTGGCCGAGCAAACCCACGAGGCCATTGGCACCCTGGGAATCCGGACCGGACTCAAGAGTGTTACGGTTTATGGAGGAGTTGGTTTCAACCCTCAGGTGGATAAACTGAGACGCGCCGAGATTGTCGTTGCCTGTCCCGGCCGCCTGCTTGACCACCTCAATCAAGGCACAGTCGACCTGTCGCATCTGGAAGTGCTCGTACTGGACGAGGCAGACCGGATGTTCGACATGGGATTTCTGCCCGATATCAGAAAGATCATCAAGCACGTCCCGGCAAAACGCCAGACGCTGTTGTTCTCGGCAACCATGCCTGATGATATTCTTCATCTGGCCCACGAAGTACTGAAAGCACCATTGACTGTGCGGGTTAATACCACGGGACCGGTAAGTAGCGTTTCTCATCTGCTCTATCCGGTCGGTCAGCACCTCAAAACCCCGCTACTCCTGGAACTGTTGCGCCATACCGATACTGAGTCGGTGCTGATCTTTACGCGCACCAAACACCGGGCCAAGCGTCTGGGGGAACAACTGGCGAAGGCCGGCTATCAGGCCGCCTCTTTGCAGGGAAATCTCTCCCAGGCGCGGCGACAGGCCGTGATGAACGGGTTCCGCAACGGCACGTTCCAGATACTGGTGGCGACTGACGTTGCCGCCCGGGGAATCGACGTGACCCAGATTTCCCACGTGATCAATTACGACATGCCGGATACTGCTGATGCCTATACCCACAGGATCGGACGTACTGGCCGGAATGCTAAGACCGGTGATGCCTTCACTTTTATTACCTCTGAAGATGAGGATATGGTTCGCAGCATCGAGCGCGTCCTCCGGGCCAAGGTAAAGCGTTGCACCCTGAACGGTTTTGATTATAAAAAAGCGGCGCCGTCGCGCGATACCGAGTTCGCACGTCCGCCGCGCACACCTCAGCGCCGCAGTGAAAAGAAAAAAACCGAACCATTCAAAGCGCATTGTGAAGGTCCACAGTTTTATGGACACAGATAAAGATTAGGACCGTAGGGCGGGAAAGCGAAGCGCATCCCGCCCTACGATTCATTTCATCTCCAGACGCCGAACGTCATCATCTGCCGCCCCCGCAAGGTTATCAATACCGCTTCGAACGTAACGCTGGAAGCTTGAATAAGGCCAATCCGCCACCCTCGTCACGTGCCCATGCTTTACCGGATTGTCGTGGAGGTCATCCGCGTGAGGCTCATAATCTCCCTCCTCAGCGGATGACGTGCTCCCAAAAACGTCGCGGCCAAATGCCTTGTTCTCCCTTCTGCAGGCGCCGCGCTGAAAGTCTCTCCCCTCTGGGAATTTTTGCTGCAAATCGCGCTTTGATATCATGCCCTGCTGCTAATACAATAGGTTATTGATATTCCTATAATATCAACAATAAATTTAAGCGCCGGTCCGGGCCTCTTTTATAATCGACAGACCGGGTCTGGCTCTTTATAATGAAATATGCGTCAGATGCTCTTGAACAGGTCTATCCCTGGGTTTGTCGTTCTCGTCGCGGCGCTTATCCTGGGCGGTCTGGCCGGTTGCGCCACGGCGCCGCCGCCGCTGCC